>CAZCMC010000129.1:0-5234 GCA_964499665.1 uncultured bacterium
CGCCGCCTTCACCTGGGTCGGTGATGTCCTGAACCGTAAGGGCAGATCCGCACCGCGGAAGGCATAAACGCCATCCATCACCAGCCTAAGAGGGCGTCGAAGCCGGGGCTCTTGTGAGGAACAGGGGAGTCCCAGCCACTTCCCCAAGTGCATTGTTTTCGGCTCTTCAGGCTTTTGTGTGGGCGCCCTTCAGATTCCTCCCCTTTGTAAGGGGAACCACACTTTCCCTCCCCTTTGTAAGGGGAGGTGAGGAGGGGTAGAAGCATCCAGAGGCTGGGCCTCTTTCTACCTCCCCACGCCCCTCCTTACAAAGGAGGGGACTCCCTTGGGAACCACCCACGTCCTTCCAAGAACCCACACGATTTCCGGAAGAGCCTTGTTTTCAAGGTAGTGCCGGAGCACCGAGCGACGACAGGCCGATCACTTGTAGCCCTTGCGGGCGAGCGCCTCCTGTCCTATATTCTTAGTAGAAGGGAGGTGAGTAGAATGGAGAACACCGTGGCGTTGACCGGGTTATTGGTGCTGTTCGTGGTCGCGACGGCCACCCTTCTCTTCGCCCATATTGCTGATGAGGAGGCGATGAACAGGTGGCACGAGACCTGGGTGGACTGGGGCCTTGCTGAGGCCGGGATGCCGGCTCCCGCGTGACCGTCTCCCAGTTTCCACCGGACCGGCCTCTCCCTTGCTTCCAGCGCGTTCTGAAGGTGACGTTGGTTGGAGCGAGGGTTTTTTTACCTCCAGCCCAGAGACGACTCCCGAGGACTCTGACATCCCGCCGATCCTGATCAGCTCCCATTGACCCCCGTTGGCCAAACCTCTTGCCACAAAGTGAGGCCGGTGTCTTTCCTCCGGCGATTGAGACATTCGACGCAAGACTGTGGAGGTTATGCCCCATAGCAGCGCTCCTTGATTTTACAAGCCGCTATGCCTGATTTCGCTCGCCCGCTTCGACGCCCCTGTGGCGGCGATTCCCCATGTGCCCTACCCAAACTGTCTCTCCTAGCCCTCCTTCGATTGGTTTATTCCAATCAATCCCTATAGAATAAGTAACTTACGAATTTTCAGTGTAGGGCAAATCTCAAGTGCTCGACTGGCATCTGGCTTGCTCCCGTCGAAGGCTTAAGCGGGCGTAATGGGCGGAGCCCTTCCCGATTGCCTCAGCATGGGAGGTGGGATCATGATACCTGGCTGGAAGGAGGAGATCGAAGGGGAGTATTTGGAATTCTTACGGAAACGCCACACGGCGACGCCGGCTGATCTTGCTGCTCGCTTCGATGTGTCCGAGTGTTGCGCTATCTACTGGCTCACGGAGCTCGCGAGAGAGGGGCGGATTCGAATCCCTGCTGTCGAGTTTTTGGAGGAGGGTGAGACCCCCTGCGGCCCACTGAACGCACTAAGCTGTCGGCGCAAGGCCTACTGCCCTATTGGGGAAGTGGCTACAGTGCCCGGTCAGTGAAGAACGGATTGACCGCCGGAACCGCATGGTCTATCTTACACCATGACGACTGAGCGTGGGAGGCGAAGGCCTGTCTAGGTCGCGAACGCCAGGCTGGTGGTCCACTGGACGGGAGGAGCAGACGTGAAGGTTGGAGATAGAATGACCAGAGACGTCATCACCATCAGCCCCAAAGAGGGGGTGAGCCTGGCGAAGCACATCCTCGACCAAAAGAGGATCCGGTGCCTCCCTGTGGTGAGCGGTGGGAAGTTGGTCGGGATCATCACCGATCGGGACATCCGTCGCGCCCTTCCCTCGCCTGCCACAAGCCTTGAGGCGCATGAGATCTCCTGCCTGCTCGATACACTGCAGGTTCAGGCCGTGATGACCAGAAAGGTGATCAGCGTGACGCCGGAGACCTCGATTGAGGCTGCGGCCGCGCTCCTCTTGGCCCACAAGATCGGGGGGCTGCCGGTCGTGGATGGGGAACGTCTGGTTGGCATTCTCACTGAGGGAGACGTGCTGCGAGCCTCGCTTGATGGTGGGCGAGAAGAGGCGCAAGAGGTCGGCAAGTGCTGGCTTTCTGACGCCATGAGCGGATTCAGAGTGAGCGGCTCGCTTTAACGAAGTGGCGAAGTCGCTGATTCTCCATACAACCTACATTGGAATCTGAATATGAGTCCAGTCGGATCTGACAGGCTCGTCTTCTCCGATGCCCCCCGGCTCGTGTACTGGGAGCTCACGCGGGCCTGCGACCTTGCCTGCAAGCACTGTCGGGCCGAAGCGATCGAGCGAAGAGACCCGGGGGAACTGGGCACAGGGGAAGCGAAGGCCCTCCTCAAAGAGATCCGGGCGTTCGGCAACCCGCCCCCGCAACTGGTGATGACAGGGGGTGACCCGCTGAAGCGGCCGGATTTCTTCGAGCTCGTGCGGCATGGGGTGGGCCTGGGGATCCCGGTCTCGGTCGCTCCCAGCGTAACCCGGTTGCTCACCGAGGACGCGATCCGTTCCCTAAAAGCGAGCGGGATCCAGAGCACGTCTCTCAGCATCGACGGTGCTACGGCCGAGATCCACGATCGGTTCCGCGGCGTGGAGGGCTGCTTCACGTCCACCATGCAGGCGGAAGGTTACATCAGGGAAGCGAGGATTCCTCTTCAGATCAACACCCTGGTTACCGCCGACACTGTGGCGGGCCTGCCGAAAGTCTACGGGCTCCTCCTGGGTCTGGGGATCATGCGGTGGAGCCTCTTCTATCTGATCGGCACGGGGCGTGGCCGAGATCTGCGGGAGATCCGGCCCAGCCAGTGCGAGGTGCTTCACCACTGGCTGTACGACCTCTCTAAGGCTGCCCCGTTCGCCATCAAGGCCACGGAGGCCCCCCACTTTCGCCGGGTGGCGTCCGTTCGAATGCAGGCGGAAGGGCTTGACGAGGCCGCCATCGAACGCACTGCCATCGGGAGAGGCTTCGGCATCCGAGACGGAAACGGCATCATGTTCATCTCGCACACAGGGGATGTCTATCCCTCCGGATTCCTGCCTGTCTCGGCCGGGAACGTGCGCCAGCAGACGCCGGTGACGATCTACCGCCACTCCGATCTGTTCACCCGTCTCAGGGCCGTGGAGGGGTACACAGGCAAGTGCGGCCGCTGCGAGTTCCACGGAATTTGTGGGGGATCACGGGCCCGCGCTTTCGCGGCGACTGGCGACCCCCTGGGAAGCGATCCGCTCTGCGCCTACGCCCCCGAGCCTCTGGCCGGCTCGGAGCGCTCCCTGTAATCGAGAAGGCCGCCTCCATTCCCCATCATCCCCGAAGTCACGCTCGCGTCACGACAGCGAATCCTGGAACTCGAAGCGCCGCGAAGGATCACCCCTCCCACCCGTGAAATGAATCGGCTATCCGGATTGATCTGTAGAAATGGGTTGTAGGGACCACTCGTGAAACAGCTTCGAAATTGTAGAAATGTCCGCTCCGAGCTCCTCGGTTCCCACGAGCACCACGCCCATGAGATCCCGACCCCACCCGTAATTCGGCATGGGGACGTCGAGGTGGCGTAGGGTGAGAGCCGCCCGAACGTTAGATAGGCTGTGCTACCGGGATGTCAGGAGTGAGCTATCCGTTGAGAGGAAGGTGACAGCTTGTTGAAGAGAGGGCTACGCAGTGCAGATTACGGGGGTGCAATCTGCATCCTGGAAAAACCTCGAAGTAGGCCGGACATGGTGAATGGCAGTGGCGGGGTCAACCCGTCCTTTTCGTCTAGCCCCCCTTATTGATCTTTTCTAGCTCCTTGTACAGCACCTCGTTTGGGAGGAACGGGGCCTCTGCGTTGAAGGGATGCATGATCCGCCTGAACCGCACGATGCCCTTCTTGTCCACGATGAAGTATGCGCGCTTTGCGGTTGTTACGCGCCCCATCTGGTTCTCCACGTCGTATTTCTTGATGGTCTCTAGATTCGGGAAGTCGCTCAGGAGGGGAAAGGGAAGGCCCATTGTCTTCGCCCAAGCCTGCTGTGACCACGGGCTGAACGCAGTAATTCCGAGGATCTCCGTGTCCATTGCCTTGAACTTCTTGTAGCCGACCGCCCGGGCCTTATTCGCCTCGCTTCAGACAGGAGCGAAATCCAGGACATGAAACTCCAGGATCACGTTCTTCTTGCCGGCGAGGTCACTCAGCCTGATCTTGCCCCCTGTGGTGCTCGGGAGCTCGAAGTCGGGGGCTCTTTCGCCTACCTCCACCCCAGCGCTGATCCTCGGCAGGACAAACACAATCGCCAAGGCCACCAAGAATCGCCCCAGGTTAGATGGCAGGTGAGCCCATCCCTTTCCGTTCATTGCCTCATCCCTGCTAAGCATCCGTCTCACAGGCATCCCAAGAGCCAAACAGGATATGCAGAGCGCGTTCAACGCGACCGTGGCGGGCCGCAACCAGGGCATCATCGGTTGATCGTCCCAGGAGCCAGTCGATGGGTGCTCCTGCGTAGGGTTGTCGCTACTTCACCGGGACGCCGAGGGACTGGCCCTTCGGAGCTATCAAAAACACCACGTTCTTGAGCGGAGCTGTTTCGCTGCCGTTCTTGACATTATGCGCCTGATCGGGAGGTTGATAGAAGCTATCACCGGCCTTCATGGACAACGGGGGCTGCCCGTCCACCTCCCAGGTCCCGGAACCTTCCAGGACATAGAGAAACTCGTGACCGGGGTGATAGTGTTTTCCAGTGACCGCCCCAGGTGCGATCTCCCCGATAAACACGATCCCTTCGTGCCCCTCCATCCCGGCCAACTGCTTGCGGAGAAGCTCTGTTCGCTTCACCGACTGCTGCTGCGCGTTCAGGACTTGGGTGCTAATTACCCCAACCGCGATCCCGACTAATAGGGTCAAGCCGATTAACGCTGTTCGCTTCATGGGTACCTCCTGTTGCTAGACACCGTTGTGAACCTCCTGACACCTTCAAGTGCTATAGGGGTGCTGACGAAGCAATCCACTACAAACTCGGTCCCCAAAACTAACGTCCTCTCAGGCCGACCACCACACAAGAGGGCGTTGCTGATAACACGCCACTGGAATTGCGAAATGTAGCCGACGTCTTTATGATCACCCCAGGATCAATGCGATTACTCTATGCGGCAGCAGCATGTCATTTCTCTCCGCACGCTGTCAAGATTTTTCAGACTTTTCCCGCAAGCACCCGAGTGTAGATTTCAACCACTACTCTGCCCTCCGGGGAGTCTACATTACGGGGGTGTAGTCTGCACTCGTCAACGCGCCCCTCTAATGCCTTTTCTCCCCACCTGCGGGAGCAT
>CAZCMC010000130.1:0-5226 GCA_964499665.1 uncultured bacterium
ATGTCGGGGAGGGGCAGAAGGATCGTCCCGACCCGGAGACGATCGTTGCCGAGCTACGTAAACTCAACTGAAGGCTCGGTCTTACACCGTGTTGATTCCCGGTCGAAAAGACCTGAGCCGTAACCTGCGAAGGTGCGGGTGGGCATCGACGCTAGGCCGATCCCAGACGAGCCTCCACCCCTGCCAGGCGCTCCAGCACCGTGACGACCGCCTGGGTGCCGCACTCGCCCTTCCCGTCTACGGCCGCGGCCCGGTAGAGCTGCGCCACCAGCGCCGTGAGTGGTAGCGGCAGCGCCAATTCCTGCGCCATCTCCAGGATGAGGCGCAGATCCTTGAGCTGAAGCGTGATCATGAACCCCGGAGCGAAATCGCCTTTGACGATCCGCGGCCCCAAGTTGGCGAGCTGCCAGGAGCCAGCCGCTCCGCCCTTGACCGCCTCGATGGTCTTGAGCAGGTCGGCGCCGGCCTTGGCGCCAAACACCAGCGCCTCGGCCACTCCGCTCAGGGTGACAGCAACCAGGACCTGATTCACGAGCTTGGTCACCTGCCCGGCGCCGCTAGGACCCATGTAGGTGATGCTCTTGCCCATGGCCTCGAAGATCGGGAGGACGCGCCGGAAGGCATCCTCCTCACCCCCCACCATAATGGCCAGGGTCCCCTGGATCGCACCCCACGAGCCCCCGCTGACGGGGGCGTCCATGTAGGCCACCCCGCGGGTCGCCAGTTGCTGCGCGATGGCCCGCTCCACTCGCGGCGAAACGGTGCTCATGTCGATGACCACGCCGCCGGGATGGACCCCCTCGATGATGCCCTGGGGTCCCAGGACCACCTGCTCGACGTCGGGGGAGTCGGGCACCATGGTGATGACCATCGGCGCCCGGCGGGCAACCGCTGCAGGGGAGTCGGCCCACAGGGCGCCCTCAGCCAGCAGTCCGTCTGCCTTGCGCCTCGTGCGCGTGTACACCACCAATCCGAACCCCGCCTTCAGCAGGTTGCGCGCCATCGGCTGCCCCATGATCCCGAGACCAATGAATCCCACTACCGGCTTGCCCTGAGCCATAGGCCACTCCTGGTGCTGTCCTAATTTGAGCTAGGCTGCAAGCAAGTTTTCAAGCACCCAGAAGCATTCTGGGACATCCCCCTGTCGTGCTGTACCGAATGCATAATGAACGCACCTAACGATGAAGCTCAGCCGCGCCGGCCCTGAGCCAACAGGGACGTTGATACACCGGAGAAAACCGTCGAGCAACCAAGGACCTGGGCCGGCGTCGGATGCAGCGCCATGTTGGGCGCAGGAGTTATCTGATGCCGCGAGCCACAAATCTTCGCTCAGACGCCCGCCCCGCTCATTAGTCTTTCCCTCCAGCTATCGCAATTTCCTTCACCGTCAGGCCATACAAATCATACACCAGCTGGTCAATCTCTGCGTCGGTCGCGTCAATCTGGCGCTGGATCACGTTCTTCAGTACGGCCGGCTTGGCGGCGGCAAACTGTCGGTGCAGGGCCAGCATGGAATCAACCAACTGTACCATTTTGTTATGCTGGGCCTTCTCCGCCGCGTCCAAGAAGTTGATGGTGCGGATGGGAAGTTGTTTTAGTTTTGCTAATTTAACTTGCGCAAATACTCGCCCCGTCTCCTGTGCGAGGCTATCGTACAGCCACTTGAAATATTTAGAGTTCAGAATGCCAAGGAAATACTGGGCCTTGTACACAGAGCGCGGCTTTAGCAGAATCGCAATAATGCTACGGCCAAACCACACGCCTCTGTAATCAATCGTGGCAATGAGACTATCCGCAGTCTGTCGGAAAAGTATCTTGGGGACAGTCTCAAAAACCTCCTCATTCAGCCTGACGACTTCGTTGGCGCGAATGAACTCTTTGTAATTGGGTCGGCAGAAACGCTCTGTAGAATCTGCTATCCAGTAGCGACCTATATCTGAACCCTTCCAGTACATGTTGTCGCGGGATCTTTCGCGTTTGCCTTCATAGAGCAAACGATCCGACAAATTGCTCTTGCCTTTATCTTGCATACCCGTACCCACTCGCTGATAGTTGATGCCAGCATCTTTGCATTCAAGGTCAGCAAACTCACCGAGCAACGTAGCGGGAACCAGATAACGTTTCCGGCCCGCTACGAAGTCGAGGTCCGGGTTACTTTGAAACTCGGCCTGCTTTATCGAATCGCCAACCTGATCTCTATGCCCCAAAATCTCTGCCTTTTTGCTATTTGACAGTGCGGCCACGTTGGCAACGAGGACTTTATGCGATGGTGTTGACTCAATCCGGCTGACTACAAAAATGCACGATGGGGCGACAACTCCTTTGAATACATCCTCACCCAGGTCAATCAGCGAGATGATTCGATTTTTCATCAGCAAGACGCGAATATCTTTGAGTCGCTTCTGACGCAAGATTGTGTTGGGGACGATCATCGCGCCCAACCCGCGGGACGATAGCAGGCTAATAGCTCGCTCGATGAAAAGCTTGAAACTGTCGGTGTGCTCTTGGGTTGTGGCGGGATACTTCCCGTGGAAATATGCTAGATCTCTGTCAATATCGCTGCCCCACGGCGGGTTGCCAATGATGCAGTCGAACCCACCGGCCTTGATGGCGTCAGGGAAGCCTTGCTTCCAGTCGAACGCGTTGACCCGCTTCATTTCCTCGGGATCGGAAATCCGTGTCCCCGTGAAGTAATCCGGGTCGATCAGGGAATTGCCGCACTTGATGTTGTCGGCGAGGTTGGGCAGGGCGCGGTCGTGAAACAGCTGGAGCTGCCGGGAAACCGAGGCATCGTCCTCACCCTCGAGCACCTTCAGCAGCAGAGAGAGCTTGGTCACCTCCACGGCTTGGGGGTCAATATCCACGCCGAAGAGATGCGTCGTGAGGATTCGTTTCTTTTCCTCAATCGTCAGTCGCCATTGACCGTTGCGGGGGTCTCTGTAGACCGCCTTCTTATGGGCTTCCGGCTTGTGCTCGATGTACCACTTCAGGCGGTGGTCGAGAAGGCGCTGGTACGCGCCCAACAAGAATGACCCGCTTCCGCACGCCATGTCCAGGACGCGGAACGGCGGCCTGTCCTTGCCGCCAGCCAGTTTGGCGGGGCTTCGCCCTTCAATCTGCCGACCGATTGTATGCTTGACGATGTACTCGACGATGTAGGCCGGCGTGTAGTACACGCCCCGGGCCTTGTGCACCTCGGGCTTTTTCTCAACCTTGGCTTGGTGGCCTGCCGTCAGCCGGATCACCTTGCCCAGGAACCGCTCGTAGACGGTTCCAAGAATTTCGACGGGCAGGACGCCGAAGTGATAGGGCGAACCGTGGGCAAAGTACAGGCTTTGCAGGATCCGCTTGAAAACCTTGTCATCCACCACCAGCTTCGGCGTGATCCGGTCGGGGTCTTCGGATACGCCGGTTTCCTTCTGGAAATGGAACAGCCCGGAGTTGTACTTCTGGTCGGCCCGGCGGCACAGGTCGCGTATGAAGCGGGGGTAAACGTCGGGCCGTTCGCACAGCTTCAGAAGTTGCTCGGGAGGTTCAAGCCTTCGGTCTTCCGCCATGCGAAGGAATACCACGCGGTCAATCGTCAGTTGCACGGCCGCGCTCAGCTCCTCATCCGAAGACAGGTCCTCGTTCCGAAGGGCGATGTTCTTGGCCAGCGCGTCCCGCCAACCCTCGATTTCCTTCAAAAACTCCACGTCCACTTCGGACGTGCCACGCTTGCGCTTGGACGCGGCGTACTGATCAAACGCCCCGGACCAGACGGCTTCACGCGAAAACACGTCCCACAGCTCGCGCCAACGGTCAGGGTACTCGTCAAAGCGGAAGTACTGGATTCGGGCATGGCTCGCCTTGTCGCTCGGGCGGGGGCGCGTTGTGCAATCGTAAACGCCCAGTTCCTCGAAGTTGGTCAGAACGGACAGCGCGACCTTGGCGCTCCATCCGTACCGGCGAAGCTGGTAGGCCGGGCCGGGGTCGGCATTGAGGTTGACACCGCACTTCTTGGCTTCGGCGTAATATTTCGGCGAGGAGCCGACGCGGAAGGTGTAATCCGGGGCCTTCTGGTGGCCTTCCACGTCCAGGCTGTCTTCGGGAATGACTTCCCGGTACTGGGGCGCGGTCCTCGCGGTATTGCGCACGTCCCAGCCCAGCGATTCAAAGAGGGGATCGATCAGCGATTGGCGGACGTGGGCTTCCTTGACGCCGGGGGCGAGAAACGCCTGGCGGTTGGTAGCGAAGTACTGGCACAGCCTTGCCACTTCCTCTTTGCCTTGGTCAAAGGTCTTGCTCATGCTCGTCCTTACTTTTCCTGCCCGGCCATTTTCGTCTCGCCAGGCGTTCGCCCAGATTCGCCACTCTTGCGGCCGTTAATTAGCCGCCCAACGACTTGGGCGCTCAGCGGCCGGCGCAGCCGGTCCGCTGAAGCGGCCTGTTGGACGGCCTTCGCATCATTGTCCACTCGGCTGATCGAAGAGAACGAATGCACGACGCTTGAGGTCCTCCACTGTATCCCCGAGCGCGTCGTCCACATTGCCCTCACCGATCGAGGTGCAATTGACCGCCTCGATCGCAAGCCAGATCAAGACCGCCAAGAGGGTGCGCAGGTTCCCGCGCAATACAGCCTCGCTGTACGGTTGAACCGGACGTAACCGCCCTGCCTGCAAGTCGACCAAGTGCGCCATCGCCTCGGGACTCACGGAGAGGTGCGAGGCATGAGCGTTCAGGTAGTCGCGTAGGCCCTTAAACTTGCCTTCAATTCTTTGCGCGATGACGCCAGCCTTCGGAAGGCGGTCCTCTAGGGCTTCGTTGATCCTCGTCGGATCTAGCATTAAGTACGTAAGAAGTTCCAGACACTCCAGCACTGGCCTGAAGAGGGCGCCGGCCTCCTGCGCTAGCGCATCAAGAGAGAGGCTGTAGCAGCCGAGTCCGAGATTGCGCGCTTTGATAAGCACGAGAGCACAGACACGCCCAAACGGCTGATCCAGCCTCTCCAGACGATCGACGCAGTCGTCTAGAACCGAGAACGCCTCGTCGAGCAAACCGGCGAACGGCTCCAGGCCCTCGTTGAGGGCACGCTCAGCCTGTCGCCGTGTGCTCCATAATGATGTGGCTACCATTGTTTGTCCGTCCAACTATGAGTATGCTGGTCAGCATATCCGACCCTCAGACTTCTTACGAGTGCGGCGATTCTCCCGTGTTTCCAAGGACTTGTCAAGGTTCTCCGGACTC
>CAZCMC010000131.1:0-5192 GCA_964499665.1 uncultured bacterium
CGCTCCAGTAGCCGGCGCGCCAACGGATCCTGAAGCAATCGCCGGATTGCCCGCTTGAGCGGTCGCGCGCCGAAGACCGGATCATACCCTTCCTTCGCCAAAAACTCCTTGGCCTTGTCGGTGACGTTAAGGCCGAGCTTCCTTTCGGCCAACCTTCTCTGAAGCCGCCTGAGCTGGATCTCCACGATCTGCTTGATCTGGGCGAGAGACAGGGTGTGGAAGATCAGGATCTCGTCCACCCGGTTCAGGAACTCCGGGCGGAAGTGGGCACGGACCGCCTCCATGACCATTTGCCGCATCTTGTCGTCATCTCGACCGCCCAGCTCCTGGATCACCTGGCTTCCGAGATTGCTGGTCATGATGATGATCGTGTTCTTAAAGTCTACGGTCCGTCCCTGCCCGTCAGTCAGGCGCCCGTCGTCCAGGATCTGGAGCAGGACGTTAAAGACGTCGTTGTGGGCCTTTTCGATCTCGTCCAGAAGTAAGACAGAGTAGGGGCGGCGTCGGACCGCCTCGGTGAGCTGCCCCCCCTCCTCGAACCCGACGTAGCCGGGCGGGGCGCCGATCAGGCGGGAGACGGTGTGCTTCTCCATATACTCGCTCATGTCCAGGCGAACCATCGCCCGCTCGTCGTCGAAGAGGAATTCGGCCAGCGCCCGGGCGAGCTCGGTCTTGCCGACGCCCGTCGGCCCGAGGAATATGAAGGAGCCGATCGGTCGGTTTGGGTCCTGCAAACCTGACCGGGCGCGTCGGATCGCGTCGCTGACGGCGTTGATCGCCTCGTACTGCCCGACCACCCGCTCTCGGAGCTTGTCTTCCATAGTCAAGAGCTTTTGGGTCTCTCCCTCCAGCATCTTGGAGACCGGGATCCCGGTCCACTTTGAGACGATCTGGGCGATATCTTCCTCGTCCACCTCTTCCTTGAGCATTGCGCCGTCCTTCTGAAGCTTCTCAAGGCCGCCCTTTTCGCCTTCTATCTCTTTCTGCAGGGATGTGATCAGGCCGTAGCGGAGTTCGGCGACCTTCCCCAGCTCGCCCTGCCGTTCGGCCATTTGCTCCTGGAGTTTCGCCGTCTCAACCCGCTCCTTAAGGCTGCGGATTCGCTGGATAAACGCCTTCTCCTGCTCCCAACGGGCCTTGAGCCCCTCTTCCTTGTCGCGGATGTCCTTTAGCTCCGCGGCGATGCGCTCAAGCCGCTCCCGGGACGACGGGTCGATCTCTTTCTTCAATGCTTCGCGCTCGATCTCAAGCTGACGCCCCCTCCGATTCAGCTCGTCCAGCTCCGTTGGCATGCTGTCGATCTCCATCCGGAGACGCGACGCCGCCTCGTCGATCAGATCGATCGCCTTGTCAGGCAGGAACCGGTCGGCGATGTAGCGGTTGCTCAGGACCGCCGCCGCCGCCAGGGCCGAGTCCTTGATCCGGACGCCATGGTGGACCTCGTACCGCTCCTTCAGCCCGCGGAGGATCGAGATGGTGTCCTCCACCGATGGCTCGCCGACGAGAACCGGTTGGAAGCGCCGCTCAAGTGCCGCGTCCTTCTCGACACGCTTCCGGTATTCGTCCAGCGTCGTGGCGCCCACGCATCGAAGCTCGCCGCGGGCCAGCGCCGGCTTCAGCATATTCGAGGCGTCCATGGCCCCTTCGGCGGCGCCGGCGCCAACGAGCGTGTGTAGCTCGTCAATGAAGAGGACGATCTGTCCCTCCTGCTCAGTGACCTCTCGAAGGACCGCCTTCAGCCGGTCCTCGAACTCTCCCCGGTACTTGCTGCCGGCCACTAGCGCGCCGATGTCCAGCGCCAGGACCCGCTTGTTCTTGAGCGACTCCGGCACATCCCCGTTGACGATCCGCTGGGCGAGCCCTTCCACGATCGCGGTCTTCCCAACGCCGGGCTCCCCGATCAAGACCGGGTTGTTCTTGGTCCGGCGGGCCAGGACCTGGATGACGCGGCGGATCTCATCGTCGCGACCGATGACGGGATCCAGTTTGCCCTTTCGAGCCAGGTCGGTCAGGTTGCGGGCATACCGTTCCAGTGCCTGGTACTTCTCCTCTGGGGCTTGGTCGGTCACGCGCTGGCCCCCGCGGATCTCCTGCAAGGCGGCATAGATCCCGTCCTTGGTGACCCCTAGCTCGCGCAATAACCTGCCAACAGCCCCGCCGCGCTCTTCGGCGATCGCCAGGAGCAGATGCTCTGTGCTGACGTACTCATCCTTGAGGCGCTCTGCCTCGCTCAGCGCAGCATTCACAATCTTTTCCAGGCTCGGCGTGATGTAGGCCGGGCCTTGTGGCACGCCGGACACCTGAGGGAGTCGCCTCAGTTCCTCCTTAAGGCGCTGAGCGACCTGGGCGGGATTGGTCCCCATCTTTCTCAGGACCGGCTGAACCACTCCCTCCGCCTGCTCGACCAGCGCCAGCAACAGATGCTCGACGTCGATCGTCTGATGCTGATGCTCCTCGGCAAGCTTTTGGGCCTGTTGGATGGACTCCTGTGCCTTGAACGTGAATTTGTCAAATCGCATGACGGCCATAATCCCTCCTTGCGTCTATGATCACCATACACTGATAATAATATGTGCTGGGTCCCCGATTGTCAACGCGACGATCGGAGTGGTCCTTGACGGATTGTAGAAAGCGGTGCTATATAGGGGCGAGCATGGAAGCCGAATACTGGAGTGGAGAGGGAGCCGCTCACACAATGATCGAATGACCTCATACCGCCTGCATCGCGCAAAGGCCGGCGGCATTAGGATAGGAACGCACGGGACAATGACAGAGAAAAAGGATATCCGGTACTGCCCATTCTGCGGGCGGACTTCGTTTGAGCTTTCAGGGGAAGAGGACGACTCCGTCTATTGTGAGCATTGCGGGGTCGATGTGAAGGTGAAGGAACTGATTCCGTGAGGATCGCCGTCAAGGCCATGCTGTTTGGCGCGGTCATCCTCCTGGCTGGATGCCCCGGATTTGCTGCATCCTATCCCTATGGCCTCTGGGTGGAGGCCGAGGGACCGAATCAGACCCTCGATGATCTTGGCCGGCTCGAGGCGATGGTGCGCACGGCGGCGGATGCCGGGATCGCGAATCTCTATCTACAAGTGTATCGAGGCGGGCGAAGCTGGTACGCCTCCGATCTCGCCGATGACGAACCGTATCGCCGGGCGATCGCGCGCCAACGATATGATCCGCTGCAATTCGCCCTGGGACTGGCCCACTCAAAGGGCCTTCGAGTTCATGCATGGATGAACCTCTTCAATCTGGGGAAGCGCCGCGAAGGACCGGTCCAGGCCCGCCTTGGTCCAGCCGCTTTCACCAGGGACAATCGAGGACGATCCCTTCTCGATTACGACTTCTCCCGTCCGCCCGGCGACGAGGGGAAGTGGGTAATACTGGATACGCCCGGCTACTGGCTTGATCCTGGTGATTCGCAGGTACAGGCCGCCCTCACCGCTCTCGTCGAGGAGTTGGTCTCCCGTTACCCGACTCTGGACGGGGTTCACTTCGACTATATTCGGTATCCCTATGGGATCCCGACGGTCCCCGGCTCACGCTACAGTAACGGCCTCGATTTTGGCTACGGAGAGCGGAGCGTCGCCCGGTTTCAGGCGGAGACCGGATTCTCGGCCTTTGCCGCGAAGGATGATCCGTCCGTCGCGCAGCGATGGGATGACTGGCGCCGTGAGCAGCTCGGTCGGTTTCTCCGGCATGTCCGCGGTCAGCTCAGGCGGCTCAAGCGGGATCTGGCGCTTTCGGCTGCGCTCCTGGCCTGGCCGGACCGGGCCTATCTGTCCGCGTATCAGGACTGGCGGCTTTGGCTGGAGGAGGGCCTGCTGGACCAGGGGATTGTCATGAACTATACCCGAGACGGCCGCTTGGCCCGCTACCTGACCCGTCAGGCGGTGGCGTTTCGGGGGCGCTCCAAGCTCTTTGTCGGTCTCGGGGCGTATGCCCTTCTGGATCAGCCCGATCTCCTTGCACAGCAGATCCGCGACGCGCGCCAGCAGGGCGCAGATGGCGTCGTTCTGTTCTCATATGACAACCTGCTCAAACGGCAACCATTGCTCCAGCGACTGGGCGCGATGCTCAAGTAGGTACGTGGCCGGAGGGACCTCCATAATGCGCGTGCGAATATCATCGAGAAGGTCCGTGATCACCTGGCTCCTGCCGTCCTTGCTCTCTCTGGCACTCGTCGGTTGTGCTATGAGCGAGGAGCGCGTGGTGGCCAGGGCTGAAGGGCTGGCCGCCGCCGGCAGAGGCTCCGACGCGCTTCGCCTGCTGGGCAACTATTTGGAGCGGACCCCCCAGGCCGCTGGTCCCCGTCGCCTGAAGATCCTCTTGGCGATTGAAGAACAGCAATCCGAGGAGGCACTGAGGGACTATGAGGCGATGAGCGCTTCGCAGAAGAGTGACGACCCGGCACTGCTGCACCAGCTTTCGCTGGGACTCATCCGCGATGCGCTCAGGAGCCATGAGGGTTTCCTTCGAGCGAGAGCCGCTGCCGCGCTCGTGGAGCTGGCCGATCCCTCGGCCGATTGGCTCCTCCGGCTGGGCCTGGAGCACCCGGATTCATCGGTCCGGGCGCACGCGGCGGAGACGGTCGGACGCCTTGGCAATGGTGCACTCCGGCCCGAGCTGGAGCAACTGCTGAATGACCCCGATCCGTTCGTCAGGGCAGCGTCGGCCTGGGCGATCGGGCGGCTCGGGGAGGCATCCGGCCGACCCCTGCTTCGACGAGCGCTCAAGGACCGCCACCCGCACGTCAAGGTCAGGGCCGCCGGGGCCCTCGTCATGTTGCAGGACCGGTCAGCGATCTCCCTTCTCACCGACGCCCTCGAGGCGAAAGACGCGGCGGTACGGATCCAAGCCGCCGAGGTTCTAGGGTTTCTACTCGAGCCCTCTGTTCGGGAGCTGCTCACGCAGCGGCTCCAGGACCCTGATCTGTATGTTCGGCTCTATGCAGCAGAGGCCCTGGCCAAGATCGGAGACCCTTCGGCCGTCTCGTACCTGCGGGCTGCCCTCCATCAGCAGAACCGGTTCCTGGGAATGTTCGCCGGCGAGCTACTGTCCAACCTTGGGGACCGCTCCGCAATCCCGCTCCTCAAAGAGGCGTTGCAGGGCGACGGCGATATTCGGATGCGGCTCTATGCGGCGTGGACGCTTGGACGCTTGGGCGATCGCTCGGGCCTGCCGTCGGCGGA
>CAZCMC010000132.1:0-5169 GCA_964499665.1 uncultured bacterium
GGTGCGCCGGAAAGACGGCCGAAACCCAAAGCAGAGACCTCGACGAAACCACCCGGGGCTACTCCCCCCAAGAAAGAGACCCCTCCTCCCCCATCCCAGTAGCCGACCACTCATTACAACAGCGTCGTAGTGTCCTAATTTGAAGAGAATGAACGATGTGTCATTGCGAGGGCACAAAGTGTCCGAAGCAATCCCACCGTTATTCGCAGCCCCAAGAACCGAGAGATTGCCGCGCTCCCGCTGGTCGCTCGCAATGACAGTCCCACACAGGTTCCCCGGTTTGCTATCGTGTGAATCGAAATTGAGATACTACCCAACAGCGTCGTACACCCAGCCGACAGTGCATCATCTGGCTGGTTCCGCTGGCCACTCTACCCCGCCGTGCGAAGTCGATCGGTGTGGGCCTTCCCCCAGGCGAGCAATCGAGAGACTTGCTCATCGGTTGGCGCCTCGGCATAGAGCCGAAGCACCGGCTCGGTCCCTGATGGCCGAACCAGGAGCCAGCTTCCATCGTCGCCGACCAGCTTGACGCCATCCAGGTTCTGAACCTCCTTCAGGTGCCACCCCCCGATACCCGTCGGTGGTTCATCAAGGATCCGCCTCTCCAGCTCGCTCCGATCCACCACGCGATCCAGCCCCAAGTCCACGCGCCGATAGCAGTGCGGCCCGACCTCCGCCTGCAATTCCCTGAGCAGCGCTCCGAGTGGTTTCTCTTCGGTCGCGAGGGCCTCCAACAGCAGCAGCGCGCTCACGACCCCATCCCGCTCAGGAATGTGGCCGGCAATCCCGATCCCGCCGCTCTCCTCTCCCCCAATGAGCACCTCTTCACGCCGCATGACTTCGGCGATGTGTTTGAACCCGATGGGGGTCACGATCACACGCAGGCCGTAGGCCGCGGCCAGTCGATCGATCATCGTGGTCGTGGAAAAGGTCTTCACCACCGTCCCGGAGAGACCGCGCCTGGTCACCAGGTGCCGGAGCAGCAACGCGAAGATCTGATGCGGCGTGACGTAGGACCCGTCCTCATCGATGGCCGCCAAGCGATCACCGTCGCCGTCGAAGGCCAATCCGATCCTCCTCGAGCCCCCAACTCCTTTCACCCGTTCGATCAGCTCCCCGAGATGCTCGGGTAAGGGTTCGGGTGGCAGCCCCCCGAACCAGGGGTTCACCTCGCCATGGACCTCGTCAACCTCCAGGCCGATCTCCCGAAGTAGCGCCGCCATCATGCCCTGACTGGCCCCATACATCGGGTCAATGACAACGTGAAGGCGCGATCGGGCAATACGCTCCATGTTGACCAGCGTCCTCAGCCGATCACGATACCGAGGGAGGGGATCGAACGGTTCGATCGGCGCCCCTGTCATGTGGCCTTTACGGGTGGGGTCGTCCTCGTGGTCTGTAGGAGGATCACTCGCGAGGCGCCGCACCGCCGTCTCGATCTGCCGAGTCACGGTCAGAGTCGCGGGACCGCCATCGTCAGTCCGGACCTTCATCCCGTTGTAGCTTGGAGGATTATGGCTGGCGGTGATCATCACCCCACCCTGCGCGCCGAGCAGGGGGACCGACCATGCGAGAACAGGAGTGGGAAGGTAGGAGGCCGTCAGGCAAACATTCAGCCCTTCGGCGACAAGAGCCTCAGCCGCCACCTGCGCGAATCGACGGGAGAGGAAGCGCGTATCGTGACCGACGACGAGGAGCGGAGATTCATGGCCGGGGTGGATCGCTCGAAATGTGGCCGCAACAGCCCTGGCAACCAATCGAACAGCATCGAAGGTGAAGTCTCTGGCGATGACGCCGCGCCAGCCGTCCGTGCCGAACCGGATCTGCGGCGGCACAGGCATCAGGGAGAGTCGTCAGGCGATGCCAAGCGATCGGGCATCACTTCGCTAACGGATAGCCTTGCTTCCACCAGGCAACGGTCCCACCTTCCAGGTTGTAGAGCTGTTTCCTGCCGATGGCGGCCGCCACCTCGCAGGCCACGGCACTCCGCACCCCTTCGGCGCACACAAAGATGAGGCCGTCCTGCTCCGGCAGCTCCTGGGGGCGGTTCAGGACCGTGCCAAGGGGGATATGTACGGCCTCGGCGATATGACCCTGAGCCCATTCTGCCGGCTCGCGGACATCGACCACGACCACCCCGCCCTTTTCGATCATCTGCTTGGCCGTCTCGGCGCTGATCCGCTCGAACGGATCTCGAAGGTCCTGCTTTGAATCCATCGCTTACCTCCTCAACAACCACACACTCACGCCTCGTTGTGAGAGGCGACGTTGACCTGGATCTGGAATTGATTACAATTGGGCTCATAATAGCGCATCGCGCCCTCGCCGTTCAAGGACGATCTGCCTTGCGTTCGATCAAGATTTCCTCCATCCGGGTCTTACCCTGATCTACCTTACTAACTTGCACGGCGATCCGCGTGTAGCCTAATTTCTGCTCGTGCCCGAAGTGTGTCAGCGATGCGCCCCAGCATCTTCAAGGTAATGTTCGCTCCGTTCTCGATGCGGGAGATCGCTGATGCCGTAGTGCCCAACATGGCCGCAAGCTGGGTCTGGGTAAGGCCCCGTTGCTGCCTAAGCTTGGCGATCTCGACCCCGATGCGAAGAACGCGCAACTGCTCGTTCGCCGCTGCACGAAAGCGAGGATCTTGGAGTTTCTTGGCAGCATAACGTCCCCAATTCGTTTTCGGCTTCACCGATACCTCCTTATCTCGTCTCATCCTCGGTCTAAACGTTGTAGATACTCCTCCCTACGCCGATTGGCAAGATCAACAGCAGAGATTGGAGTCCTAGGAGCTCGCTTTATAAATCCATGCAAGAGCAGGAACGTTCTCCGTGGCGTGGCACAATACAGGATTCGGAAGTGCGCTTTGCCGAGCTGAGTCCGGAGCTCCCGCAGGCGCCCCGTGATCTGGCTTGAATAGGGAAATGGCAGCGACACTCCGTGCTCCTCAAGAAGGCGGATCAGGTTAAACACCTTGACCTGAGCAGGAAACGAGAGCGACTCCAAAAATGCCTCAACCGGGGAGCCTTCTGCGGCACTCTCATAAAACTCCACCGTCCATCGCGCAGATCGCTCGTCCTTTCCTGCTGGAGTCATTTCTCAGATACGATATATCACATCTGCAAAGGTGTCAATGCAACGCCCCTCTAATCTTCTCCTCTTCACCTCTCACACGCGATTCGTACCGAGAAGCTCATTTTCATACAACCCGTTACGAGCTGTATATCAACAGGAGGACTGGTATGGGTATCAGGAATTCGTTCAGCGAGGCGAGACAGCGGCCTGGCGAGTTGAGTCCGCAAGTGTCATCGTGAGGGAGCGGCGCGACCGAATCGATCTGACCCGAAGGGTCATTCCGAGCGCAGCGAGGATCTCGGGAGTTGCGCAGCCTGCCCCGAGCGAAGCCGAGGGGGCTCCGCCTCGCGACGACACCGGGTGTCGGATTGCCACGCTCCCCGGTCACGCATTATTCTCTGTTGAAATTCGAAGGGGGTGTATCCTTGCAGGGGAGCGACCAAACAACCCTAACAAAGGAGGAACACCCCCATGATGAGAGCTGCGAAGCAACCCCCATCGGTGCAGAGTGTACGGGAGGTCGCGCAGGATGTCCAGGCTGCGGTGTGGAGTGAGATTTCGACGCGCCTCCGCCGGGGCCTTCGAGCCCTGTTGGAGGGGTTCTTGGAGGACGAGATGACCACGCACGTAGGGGCGGCGCGGTACGAACGCGCCCGGGCTCGGCGCGGGCATCGGAACGGCCACTACACCCGCAACTTGGTGACGACCCACGGCCCCCTCGCGAAGCTGCATCAGTTGGGCTCCTGGGGGTTTCTGAGATCGCAATTCCACGATAGTTACCCCAAGAGCCGATCATAGATCGCTTCGCGCTCTTTGGGCGCTGGCAATGACACCCGCGCTGGACTTCCCTGGCGGGGCTCCCGCTTGTGCTAACTCGCGCTTTGCGGGTGCTCGCCAATGACAAGGCTATTCGGCCACCATTCCGTAGGAACACGGGTAACTCTAGGGGCGGGGTTCCCCGCCCCCAAGGGGGCGCGGCAAGCAGCGCCCCTACAATTCCCGAATCGGGAGCTTGCCATATCACAGTAACAGGACGTAGTTCAGCTCTGCCGACACGCCAAGGAGTCTGGCTCGCGACTACCCACGGCCGGCTGTCTTACGCTGCCACATATTCCCGAACGTCCACCTGGACACCGGAACGAACCGCTTCGTCGGCAGCCTTTAGCAAGTGCGATGAAGTGTCTTCCCCTACATACGCTTCGCCACAGTTGGTGCACACATCGGCCGGAACACTCTTGAAGACAAGCGTCGTGTCCTCGCGTTCCAGGGTGACTGTTGTCTTACCCGGTCTCGTCTCGCCGGTCTTACAGATGACGCATTTCACCGCTGCCTCCTTTTCTCGAAACCCGGCTCCCACTCACTGGGGTCCGGCTCGTACGTCGTGATCACGATGCTTTCCTGCTGAGCGGTGTTGTCCGCCACGACCACATGAATCGGCTGCGATCCCCGCCATCCCAGGACCAGTCGGCCTGGAAAAGGATTGTCATCCGGATAGCTTTCGATCGTCTTGCCCGTCGCCAACACGTGGCGCACATCCGCTTTGACGAGCCCGGGCCTCCGGAGCCACAGAGGAACCTGCTTGGGCTGCTTCATATATTTCACAGGAGACTCCTCCCCTTTGTAAGGGGAGGCTGGGTGGGGTAGACCCAAAGGTTCTCTACCTCCCCTCACCCCTCCTTACAAAGGAGGGGAAGCCGCAGCGCCCCTACACGACTGCGATCGCCAACCGTATTCAGCGAGATTGCTTCGCGGAGTTCACACTGAGCGAAGCGAATGTGGCTCGCAATGACAACGCTCTTCGGCCTCCAGACGTGACAGGTTAACGATCTGGCTGGCATGGTCAATGCCAATGCCAACCAGGTGCCCCTCTACATCAAAGGCCAACACGTTGAAAAGAATTATAGCACGCGTCGGCAAACATCTCACAATACCTCATGAGCCTGCGGTGCGCAATGGCAGGGGTCGCTTGACTTCATTTATGGCGCGTGTTAAAAGGGGGGGACCTTTTGGGTGCGGGAGAGAGGATGATGTCAGACTTGAATAATCTTTCGGCCATATTCACGCCGAAGAGCGTGGCGGTGATCGGCGCCTCC
>CAZCMC010000133.1:0-5158 GCA_964499665.1 uncultured bacterium
TCTACCTGGAATACGAAGCCTACCGGGAGATGGCGATCCCGAAGATGCGAGAGATTGCCGATGAGATTCGCCGGAAGTGGAAGGTGGACGAGATCGCCATGGTCCACCGGATCGGACATCTGGAGATCGGCGAGGTAAGCGTGGCCATTGCCGTCTCTGCCCCCCATCGCCACCAGGCTCTCGCAGCCTGCGCCTACGCCATCGACCGCCTCAAGGAGACCGTCCCGATCTGGAAGAAGGAGGTCTGGACCGATGGCGAAGAGTGGGTCAGGCCCGGTACGCTTCAGCCTCGATGATCCTTCCGGCGATGGTGCGCCTGAGGCGGGTGGTGTTGATGGGTGTGGAGCGCGTGAGCTTCTTCAGAGCGCTGAGCTGTGTCCGCAGGGTATCCCCTTCTTCCATCGAGGCCAGGGCCTCTTTCGCTAGCAGCTCGATCCGGCCGAACGCTTCGTTGAAGTAGACCTTGACCATGTCAGACTTGGCCTCGGCCGCCTTCTCCCCCTCGGCGGCTGCCGACTTGAGCGCCCGGAGCAGCGCGCTCTCCATGGCGAAGAGCTCTATCGTCAGGTCGCTCAGGATCCCCAGCATCTCCTGTTCCTCCTGCAGGTTCTCGCGGTACTTCTGCACGGCGGCGCCGGACACCATCAGCGCGATCTTCTTGCTCAACTGAAGCATTCGGATCTGGTCCCCAAGCGGGCCCTTCGGCGCCTCGTCCTGACCGGGGCTGTAGGAGAGCAGGTCGGCCATCAACTTCTGCGCCGCGATCAAGAGTGGAAGGCGTCCCTGCAAGGCCCGCCGGAAGAGCGTGGCGGGGATCAGCAGCCGGTTGATCTCGTTCGTCCCCTCGAAGATGCGGTTGATCCTCGCATCCCGGTAGATCCGTTCGGCGGGGAAGTCCGCCACGTAGCCGTAGCCGCCGAAAATCTGGACGGTCTCGTCGGCCACGTAATCGAGCGCCTCGGAGACATACACCTTGTTGATCGAGCACTCGACTGCGTACTCCTCGACACCCTTCGCGGCCTCCAGCCCTGCCGCTTCGCTGCCCTGATCGATCCCTGACAGGATCGCCTCGATCAAGCCACCGGTTCTGTAGACGATGGACTCCGCGACGTAGGTCCGGATCGCCATCTCCGCCAGCTTCTTCTGGATGAGGCCGAACGAGGCGATGGGCTTCCCGAACTGCGTCCGCTGCTTGGCGTACTTGACCGACTCACGCAGGGCCACCTTGCAGGTGCCCAGACACCCGGCGGCCAGCTTGAACCGACCGATGTTCAGGATATCGAACGCGACCTTGTGCCCCTTGCCGACCTCGTACAGGAGGTTCTCTACGGGGACCTTGGCATTGTCCAGAATAATGCTCCGGGTGGAGGTTCCCTTGATCCCCATCTTCTTCTCTTCCGCGCCCAACGTGACGCCGGGAGTGCCCCTGTCGATGATAAAGGCGCTGAACTTGTCGCCGTCCACCTTGGCGTAGGTGATGTACAGATCGGCGAACGCCGCGTTGGTGATGAACTGCTTCGTCCCGCTCAGGATATAGAACTTCCCGTCGGGCGAAAGGACGGCCTTCGTCTTCGCGGCGAGGGCGTCGGAGCCGGAGCCCGGCTCGGTGAGCGCATAGGAGCCGATCTTCGCCCCGGTGGCCAGGAGTGGCAGGTAGCGCGCCTTCTGTTCGGCATTGCCAAACCAGGCGATCGGCAGCGACCCGATCCCGACGTGATCGAATACGGAGATGGCGAAGGAGCCGCCTTCGATCAGCCGTTCGGCAATGACGACTGAGGTGATCAGGTCCAACCCCAGCCCGCCGTACTTGGTCGGAAGGTCTACCGAAAGGAGCCCCAGTTCTCCCGCCTTCCTGAAGAGTTTCACGGTTAGGTCCCAGTCCTGATGCTCGATCTGCTCGGCCTTAGGCTTCACATCAGCCTCGACAAACTCCCGCGTCACCTTCCCCATCATCTTCTGCTCGTCGCTGAGATCTTCAGGTGTGAACACTTCCTGGGGAGGTGTATCCCGAATCAGAAAACTGCCACCCGGGATAATGTCTTTGTCTGTCACTGCCATTTCGTGATCCTCCAAAGATACATAAGACCGTGCGACGTGCGAGATGCCTGTAGGGGCGCTGCTTGCTGCGCCCTTGCGGAGCGCAAGGCTGCTCTCATGCGCGTTCGAAGATGGCGGCTGCCCCCATCCCTCCACCGATGCACATCGTGACCATCCCGTAGCGCGCCTTTCGCCGTTGCATCTCGTGGAGCAGCGTCGCAGTGAGTTTTGCGCCGGTGCATCCCAAGGGATGCCCCAGGGCGATTGCGCCACCGTTGACGTTCACCCGTTCGCGCGGCAACTGTAACTCGTGAATGACCGCGAGGGCCTGGGCGGCGAACGCTTCGTTCAGCTCGATCAGATCGAGCTGGTCCAAGGAGACGCCTGTCAGCCTCAGGGCCTTGGGGATCGCCTCGACCGGTCCGATCCCCATCAGGTCCGGCTTGACGCCGGCGACGGCAAACCCCCTGAACAGCCCGAGCGGCTTCAGGCCCAATTGCTGCGCTTTCTCCTTTGACATCACCACTGCCGCGGCCGCGCCGTCGCTCGTCTGAGACGAATTGCCGGCCGTGACAGTCCCATTGGCGTGGAAGGCCGGCCTCAGCTTGGAGAGCGCCTCGGCGGAGGAATCGAAACGCACACCTTCGTCGGTGTCAAAGAGCAGCTCCTTCCTGACGACATGCGGTCTCTCTTCGGCACGAAACTCCTTTCTCACGACGGTCAGCGGCACGATCTCGTCCCTGAATCGCCCCTCCCGAATTGCGGCGGCGGCCCGCACGTGGCTCTCTTGGGCAAAGGCATCCTGCTCCTCCCTTCCGACGCCGTACATGCGGGCGACGTTCTCGGCGGTGATCCCCATCGACGTATAGACGGCGGGATACTGCTCCGCGAGGTAGGGATCGGGGGCGTATCGGTTGCCGCTCATCGGGACCAGGCTCATGCTCTCGGCTCCACCGGCGATGATGACGTCGGCGAACCCGGCCATGATCCGCTCGGCGGCCGTGGCGATCGTCTGGAGCCCGGAGGAGCAGAAGCGATTCACGGTCTGCCCTGGAACGGTGTCGGGAAGTCCAGCCCGCAGCGCTGCGACCCTTGCCATATTCAGCCCCTGCTCTGCTTCGGGGAAGGCGCAGCCGATGATCACGTCCTCGATCTCCTCCGGCTTCAGGCCCGGGACACGCCTCGTGAGCTCTCTGATGACGGCGGCCGCCATTTCGTCCGGGCGCGTCTCTCTCAGTATACCGTGTGGCGCCTTCCCCACCGGCGTCCGCGCCGCCGCCACGATCACCGCCTCACTCATCGAAATGACCCCTTTTCCTATTCCTATTGAGTCACTTGCAGTTGCTCAGTTCGCAAGATCCCTCCAATGTTCTCAGACTGACTGGGATGTGACACGCCGGTCCAAGAAGCGAGCATAGCAAGGCGCGGTCTCCGGGGCCGACCGAGTCGTACATTCTCAGGTACGTCGCAGGGAGTGCCCTGGAGACCGCAACGCCGCTAGGTGAAGTTAATTGGACCGGCGCTAGTTCCGCAGGGGCCTGCCGGTAGCCAGCATATACTGCATCCGCTCCTGGGACTTCCGCTCCCCACAGAGGCTTAGAAATGCCTCGCGCTCCAGATCCAGCATGTACTGCTCGGTGACCATGGTCCCCGGCGTGACCCTGCCGCCCGCGAGGACATTGGCCAACTTCCTGGCGATCAGGTCGTCGTGATCGCTGATGTAGCCTCCCGACTTCATATTGTACAGTTGCGTTTCGGCCGCCGCCATCCCTCGCTCTCCGAGGACCTTGATGTCATCCTTCGGTCTCGCTGCCGCATACCCTTCGGCGACCATCGCCAGGGCCGCCTGCTTTGCCTCGTAGAGCAAGCGGTCCTGGTTCATCGTGAACCTGTCCGTCGGCCGAAGGTAGCCGAGCCGCTGGGCATCCTTGGCGCTTGTGGAGACCTTGCCGAACGCGATGGTCTCGAAGGCATGACGGAAGAACGGCAACAGGTCAATCTCCAGCTCTGCCGGGATCCCTTCTATGCTTCGGAGCAGCATCTCCTTGCAGCCGCCCACGGCCGGGATCAATCCCACACCTACCTCGGGGAGCCCGATGTAGGTCTCAGCGGCGGCGCGGATCTTTGCCGCATGCAGACATATCTCGCACCCGCCGCCGAGCGTCATGGCAAATGGCGCCGCGACGACGGGCTTCTCGAACGTCTTGATCGCCATGCTGGCGTCTTGGAAGGCCCTCACCATCAGGTCGATCTCGGCCCAGTTTTCATCCTGCGCCTCGAATAACAGGGCCATCAGATTGGCGCCGACGCAGAAGTGTTTGCCCTGGTTCCCGATGACCAGCGCGTCGAATCGCTCGGCGCACAGCTCCAGGCTCGTACGCGTCATCTGGACGATATCGGGCCCGATGGTATTGCTCTTGGAGTGGAATTCAAGGCAGGCGACGCCGTCTCCGAGATCGATGAGTGAAGCGCCGGCATTGCGGGTGACCACGCGCTCACGTTCATGGAGTGCTGGAAGAAGGATGATCTCGGGGTGCTCCTGGATCTCGACCTTCTTGCTGGTTGCCAGGTCGAAGCTATACAGCCGCCCCGCTTCTTTCCGGTAAAAGCTGGCATCACCGCTTCCGAGGAGCTTCGTTGCTAGAGGGGGAAGCGTCTTGCCCTCCCGCTCCATCCGTTTGCCGGCCCGCTCGACGCCGAGTGCGTCCCAGGCCTCGAAGGGGCCGAGCTCCCAGCCGAAGCCCCACCTCATCGCCCGGTCCACGCTCACGATGTCATCTGCGATCTCGGGGACACGCTGCGCGGCGTAGAGCAGCGTGTCTCGCAGAGCCTGCCAGACGAAGCGGCCGGCTCGGTCATCGGCATAGGCCAGCGCTCGAAGTCGCCCCGGAGGGTCCTCGATCCCTTGGAGTGCATCTAGCGACGGGAAAAGGACCTTCCTCTGCGGCCTGTACTCCATGGTCTTGTAATCGAGGGCGAGGATCTCACTCCCCTCCGAGCCTCTGACCCGCTTGTAGAATCCCTGTCCCGTCTTCTCGCCCAGCCAACCGCGTTTCACCAGCTCCAGGAGGAAGGGTGGAACGGCATAGGCCGAGCGCTCTGCATCGTCCGACAGGGCCTG
>CAZCMC010000134.1:0-5148 GCA_964499665.1 uncultured bacterium
GGGTGGCCCGATTCGCGTACGACGGCAACGGCAACGTCGCGACGATCACCGACCCGGAAGGGCATGCCCGCACCTTCGCGTACGAGCCGACCTTCAGTCGGCTCACCTCCACCACTGATCCGCTCGGGAACACCACCCGATTTGGGTACGATGGCGCGGGGAACCTCACGACGATCACCGACCCCCTGGGCGCTGTCACGCAGTTCGCGTATAATGGGGTCGGGCAGCCGACTCGCGTCACCGATCCCTTGGGGAATGCAATCAGCTTTACCTATGATCCTGTGAGCAACCTCAGCACGATTACGGACCCGCTGGGGAACGCCTCGACGCGGACCTATGACCTGGTCTCGCGTCTCCTGATGCAGACTGATCCAAGAGGCAAGGTGACCACCTTGGCGTACGACGCGCTGAACCGCCTGACCCAGATCATGGACCCCTTGGGCCAGGTGACACGTTTCACGTATGATGGGAACGGGAACCTCCTCACGGTGACGGACGCCTTGACCCACACCATCACCCACGAGTACGACGCCATGGACCGGCTGAGCCGCCGGATGGACGCGCTCGGGGCGGTGGAGACCCTCGCCTACGATTCGACCGGCAACCTCGTGAACACGAGCGACCGCAAGGGGCAAACGACGACCTTCACCTATGACGCGCTGAACCGCCGGATGCGGGCCACCTATGCGGATGGTTCTATCGCCACTTTCGCGTATGACGCCGCCGGCCGTCTTGTCCTCTCCGACGACACGACCGATCCCCATCGGCCGATTACGCTGGCCTACGACCCCCTGGATCGGCTCGTGGCTGAGACCACCGACATGGGCACCGTGGCCTATGAGTACGACATCTTGGGCCGCCGCACCCAGATGACGGTCAATGACCTGAACCCCGTCACCTACACCTACGACTCCGCCTCCCGGCTGCGCAACATTACCCAGGCGCCGCTCAACCCTGTGACCATCGACTACGACGCCGTGGGTCGCCGCACAAAGCTGACGCTCCCCAATGCCGTGAGCACGGAGTACCAGTACGACGCCGCCTCCCGGGTCACGGCGCTCATCTACCGCAACGCTACCGGCCTCCTCGGCGACCTCACCTACACCTATGACGCCGCCGGTAACCGCACCGGGGTGGGGGGTACCTTCGCCCGGACGCTGTTGCCAGACCCGGTCACCGCAGCCACCTACGATCCCGCCAACCGCCAGCTCACCTTTGGCGACAAGACCTTGAACTACGACGCAAACGGGAACCTCACCTCCGTCACGGATTCTTCAGGCACGACCACTTTCACCTGGGACGTCCGCAACCGGCTCGCCAGCCTCGGGGGTCCCGGTGCCGTCGCGAGCTTCGCCTACGACGGGTTCGGGCGGCGCGCGGTAAAAGTGGTCAATGGCCTGCGATCAGAGTTCCAGTACGATGTCGCCAACGTCAGCACAGAGATCCGGGTCGGGAGCCCGGTGCAGTACCTCAGGGGTTTGAGCCTAGACGAACTCTTCAGCACGACCGATGGGTCAGGAACCCACTACGCCACGGCCGATACCCTCGGGAGCATCCTCAATCTCACCAATGACCAAGGGACGATCCAGGCTGACTACCGTTACGGACCGTTTGGGCAGGCCCAGGCCTCGGGAACTGATGGGGACAACCCCTTCCAGTTCACCGGTCGCGAGAACGATGGGATTGGCTTGTACTACTACCGGCTGCGCTACTACCATTCTGCGCTCAATCGGTTCATCTCCGAAGATCCGCTGCGGCCACTTACAGGGTCCGATCTTAACCTCTACACCTACGTGTCCAACTCGCCCCTGAATGCGGTAGATCCTTTCGGTCTTTATGAGGAGGACGTACACCGAGACCTCACTTTCTGCTTGGCTCGACGCGCTGGATACTCGGATACGGCGGCCCGGCGTACTGCAGCCGCGGATCAAGGAACAGACGACAACCCAGCAACCTCCCCCTATGCTGGTCGGGAGGCGCGCCGTGACTGGCACTTCACGACCGAGGCCCGGCGGACCGAGCTGTGGAAGCGGGCACTAGACGGTAACCTTGATGTGTTGGGACAATACCTCCATGCTCTGCAGGACTCGTACTCACACGAGGGCACTGGGCCTCTGATCGGCCACCTGGATTTCGGCCATGCACCTGATAGGACCTATAACAATCCCGAGAAGGCGAACCGCATGGCCCGGGACACCTACAACCGCCTGCGGCAGTATCTCGAGGTCACGACCGGTCAGTCGGTGCCCGATCACTGGGACCAACTCCGAGGGCAGGTCGATCAGTTCAATCGGGCCAGGACAGCACACGAAAAGAGGAAGATCCTATGCAGGTGAGGTTAGGTGTATCCTCTTGTTTGGCAGTATTTTTTAGCGTATCGCTAGCCATATTCTGGAGTTGTTCTGATATGACCGATGCCACGGGAAAGTCTAAGGAGGAACATCTCCGGGCTCGCGTCGCGCTCGTTCGGTCTCATTTCCTAAAAGGAAACTTTGAGGCTTACGTGGCAATGTGGAGTGCACGGACGCGGCCAAGTTTTCGAGAGTCTGAGGAGGACTGGCAAAAAAATCTGCGAACCTGGAGGTTGTTCATCAAGCGCGAGAGACCCACTTTTGAGCTGGTCGATTTGCAGATAACGGGACTACGGGCCCGAGCGAAGATGCGAGTGTCCGTTTTGGATAGAGACGGATCGCGAAGTTACGACACTACGTATGACTATTGGGTGTTTGAGGATGGTGATTGGTTCCTCGACGATGCTAGCCGGAGCGAGTGACAGATCGCGGAAGTCCTCTCGCAAGTACTTACTTTGCCGGGCTTCCTTCTCGCTTCATCTCAAGCACAATTGAGCGACGGCCGAGAATTGCCCCGTTCACTGTCGTCCTCAAGAAAACTGACCTAGTCCTCCCCGGCCGCCTCCCTCTCGCCCTCACCCGCAGTTACCGGAGCGGCGACATGCACCTCGGCTCCTTCGGGATCGGGGGGGCACAGCTACGACGCCTTCCTCGTCTTTCCGACCGCGAGCGCCACGGAGCAGTTGGTCCTAGTCCTCACAGATCTGACCCGCAACGCCATCCCCTGATGGGCCACACCAAATCAGTCCACGAGGTGCCCGCTGAGGCTATGGGTTATCTCCCCACTTAACCTACTTGCGAGGCGACATCTGTCTGGGGCGGGATAGAAGAAGGAGCAGGGCCGAGCTCGAAGTGGGCCGAATCTGGGTTACAGTAGATAGGGCTCAAGGCCGCCGCAGTGTCAAGCCAATGCCCACGCCGCCCCCGATGATCTGAAACACTCGATTCAAGGCATCCTCAACGGCTAGTACGACGGGGTGAACGTCCCAGCCCCCGGTTGCAACGCCGGGCTTCACATCGGTGGGGACGGCGCCTTCCTCCTTCTAGCGAAATCCATCAATGACCTTCACGAAGTCTCGCCCAAGGCCGAAGATCTCATGATCGACGACGACAAGGCCCTGCGACTGAAAGAGCCGCGTCAAGGAACGGTGATCCCAATAGGTAAAGTGATCTTCGCCGACCATGGACCAGCTCATCCGGAACACGGCCCACGCGAGCGAGCGGCGGTTCAGCGTTGTGAGCGCCAAGACGCCACCCGGTGCCACGAGGCGCGTCAGTCGCTCAGCAAAGAGACGCGGCTCCGGGGTGTGCTCAAGGCAATCCCAGCATGTCACGAGGTCAAAGCTTTCCCAGGGGAGGTCATCCGACTCCTCCAGCATGCCCTCAAAGTAAGTCTCTCCTCGGTCTAGCTTCCCTTCTTGCTCTGTCAAGACCAAAGCTGGGGCAGGTCAGCGGCGATGGGTTGTGGGCGCCACTGTGGAGGATCTCCGTTGAGACCAGCAAAGTAAGCCAGTGCGAGATTGCTTCGGCCGCGACGTGTCGGGGCCTCGCAATGACAGAAGAGGGGATTTGAACTTCCGGCGACGCCTTTTGTCTAAGCAGGTAAACGGCTGATCGCGTTTCCGTCTGGATGCGGAGACATCTCCCCCGGCTGTTGCGCTGTAAGGAGGTCGAACATGAAGACCCGTCGCTGGCTTCTGCTGTTCCTCCCGCTCCTGGCTCTTCCCCTCCTTCCCCCCGTCCGCACCCTCACGGCTCAGGTCGTCCCGCAATTCGGCGATCCGCTTCCCGGCCTGGCGGATGCGGACTTGGCGGCGTTTGCGTTCGGCAAAGAGAAGTTCATGGCTGTGCAGACCCCGGCGAGCGGCCTGGGCCCTGTGTTCAACGGGAGAAGCTGTGTGGGGTGTCACTCCAACCCGGTCCCCGGCGGGTCGAGTGCTTCTCTGGATAACCGGGTGACCCGGTTCGCCCGGCAGGTGCAGGGGCAACCGTTCGATCCCCTGTTACACCTCGGTGGGCCCAACCTGCAGAAATTCAGCGTGGGGGGCGAGCTGCCGGGCTGCTCCCTGCCTCCCGAGGTGGTGCCCGCGGAGGCGAACCTGACCGGGCTTCGGCAGCCGCCGCAACTGTTCGGGCTCGGCCTGATCCAGGGCATTCCCGATACGGAGATCCTGGCTCGCGCCGATCCGACCGACGAGAACGGCGACGGGATCGCCGGGCGGCCCAACATCAGCAATGGGGTGATCGGCCGGTTCGGCTGGAAGGCGGCCGTCCCGTCCATCCTGGACTTTGCCGGCCTGGCCATGGTGAACGAGCTGGGCATCACGAGCTACCTCTTTCCAAATGAGATGTCGCCACAGGGCAGGCCGATCCCCTTTGGGTGTGATATCGCGGGCGACCCGGAGGATGCCGACGCCGCGCGCCTCTCCGGCCACCTGTTGTTCATCACGAACCTCGGTCCCCCTCCCCGGGGACCGATCACCGACGCCGTCCTGAGGGGGGAGACCGTGTTCACCCAGACCGGCTGCGCCCTGTGCCACACCCCCTCCATGAAGACCGGGCCGAACGCGATCGAGGCGTTGAACGAAAAGGAGGTCCCGCTCTACTCTGACCTGCTGACCCACTACATGGGCGGGGCGCTCGACGATCACATCATCGAGGGGGCGGCGGGCGGCGGACGATGGCGGACGGCGCCGCTTTGGGGGCTGCGCGCGCGGAGCTTTTTCCTCCACGATGCCCGGGCGACCGATCTGGTCACCGCCATCCGACTGCACGGGGGAGAGGCGAGTCAGGTTCG
>CAZCMC010000135.1:0-5144 GCA_964499665.1 uncultured bacterium
GTGGTTCCGAGTGTCATCGCATCTCTCCTTTTCTTCCGGGGCGTTCACCCGGTGATCTGTCCCGCGGTTCTGGTGCCCCTCCAACTACATCCTCCTCACCACACCAAGGCTCCGCGAGGGGCACGGAGGGGCGGGAAATAGTTGGTGCGGCACTAGGCGGTGAGGAAGGTGAGCGTTCTCTGATCGAAAATGATCTCGAATGGACACGCCTCGCCCATCGCGACCCGCTTCACCTCTCCTGCCACAAGACCTGCGATCCCGAAGCTGTTGTAGACGATCGCTTGGGCAGTGCATGGAACCTGCATCGCGTCGTCGTCGGAGTAGAGCGTCCGTTCGTACAACCGGACGTGGTCAGGATCCACGGGCCGGACGGTGTAAATCCTGGCCACCTCGGCGCCCATCCTGGCGTCGATGTAGGCCGTGACGCCGGCCTTGTACCGGATCGATCGGTCCCAGATACGCCGCCTTGCCTCCATGCTGTCCACGCCTGAGACGACGATCCCCTGGAGCCGCTGGCCCTGCACGCGCTCCGGTCGCGCGTCGACGCCAGTGCCAGTGAAGTCCTTGATAATCTCGGCCAGGCAGATGACCTTCAATTGGCCGACATCGCAGAGCCGGTAGAGCTGATTCGGGATGTTGTGCTCTTCCACCCGATCGTCATCGTAGACGGTCAGATGGGTACACCCCATCTTCGCCAGCGCCAGCGCGGAAAAGGAGCCGATCCCCCCGCAACCGATCATGGTCACCGGGATCTCGAGGGCTTCCGTTTCCACCAGGTCGATTTGTCGCGAGAGATCCATGACCCTCAGTCCCTACCGCACGAGTTTTGGGGCGCCAGGGGGAAGCGATGCGGGGCGTCCCTCATCCGGTATTGATCCCCAATGCTCGATGGAGATGTGCCAATCCTTATGATTGATCGTCTTCAGGAAGTCCACGATGACCTCGGACGCAGCCGCGAGTTGAAATTCGCCGATCAACTTCGCCAGCCCTTCCCTGACGTTGCCCAGACAGGGCGTTCCATTCCAGATGTGCGGGTGGTCGTAGTACCCGTGCCTGTTGGTCAGGTTGTGGATCGTGATCTCTCCGTTGTAGAACAGATCGACCTGGAAGCTCCCCAGGGCGTACTGCCTCCCACGATGTTCCACGTGTAGACGTCGGGTGATGATCCGAAGCCCCGCCTGGAGGGCCGTCACCTCAGCCACCTCGCGATGTTCCGACAGCCGGTCCAGCTCGCGGGCGAGATCGGCCTCACCTTCGTCCAGTTCCCCGCGAAGCTGTCCGAGCCGGCGTCGACAGGCCTGCAAGTGGCGGGTTTCCGCGGTGATTCGCCGGGAGGCAGTCTCGAGCGTCTCCTCGGTTGATCGGATCTCGGACTCCAAAAAAACCATCTCGTCCGCGATCCGTTCACCGCGCCCTTCCTTGAACTGGCTGATGACTGAGGCCCTTCGCGTCTGTTGCCACCTCGACACCTGGAGGTCCGTCGTCCGCCGCTGCCCGACCAGGATGAGTTGGAGACGCTCGGGATGCAGGCCGCTCTGCGCAGCGAGATCTGCCATCATCATTGCGAGACTGCGATCCAGAAGCCTTCTCAGAAAGAGTGGGGCGAGATCCTTCGCCTGGCCAATCACATCGAACAAGATGAAGATGTTCCTTTGGTGCAGGTACGCCAGCGCATTCCCCTCATCGTCGCGCAGCACCATCCCCTTTTTCATCCGGTCCGGGAGGGTCAACGCCTGTCGAGCGCCTTCTCGTAACGTGAGGCCGAATGCCATGGGAAGCATGAACATCCGATTCTCGCCCATAAATGCCATCAATGGAAACCGGCTGGGAAGGGCGAAGAGGTGCACATGAAGGCCAGGGTCATCCCTTGGCTTTGAACGAGCTCGCGATGGACGATGCAGGTGTAAGACAATCCTCAGGGCCGATTCATACTCCTTGATCACCGGCTCGAGGTGAGGAGATTCGTGCAGCAGCCGAAGATCCAACATGTATATCTTTCCGGTGGGCCAATCGTTTCGATTGCGCGTTGTCGGGGCAAAAGTAACAAACGGAGCAGGAAATGACAAGTCAAAAGTTGGAAAGGCGCCCCAGGAGGAACCGGGCGGCCGATGGGTTACTGCGACTGGGATCGGGACTCGAATGCGTGGATCGTTGGAGAGCGACGGTTGACAGACGGATCAAGACATGGTACTAGGAGAAAGAGGAGAGCGGATTCCATCCGCTGTTCCGAGAATCGGCCCGTCTGATGGCTGAAACGAGGCACCAGTGTTAGAGCCCACAAGCGTAGCGCCTCTCATCTCTCCTGCCGAAATTCTCTCGTCCCGTAAGCCTCCGTGGCTGAAGGTCAAAGCGCCAGGAAGCCCCAACTATCTCAGGTTGAAACGACTCGTCCAAGACCAGAGGCTCCACACCATTTGTGAGGAGGCTCACTGTCCCAATATCGGCGAGTGTTGGGAGCAACTCACCGCGACGTTCCTTATCCTGGGTGATATCTGTACCCGCAATTGCGGCTTCTGCGCCGTGACGCACGGCAAGCCGACTGAGTTGGACCTTGCCGAGCCGGATCGGGTGGCCCAGGCGATCCAGCGACTGGGGTTGGAACACGCGGTGATCACCTCAGTCAACCGCGACGACCAGGCCGATGGCGGCTCGGCCATCTTTGCTGCAGTCATCCGTCGGATCCGGGAACTCTCGCCGGGCTGCGGCGTCGAGGTGCTGATCCCCGACTTCCGCGGCAACGAGGCGGCTCTTCGCACGGTGGTCGAGGCTGCGCCAGACATCCTGAACCACAACATGGAAACCGTCCCTCGGCTGTACCGCGAGGTCCGCCCCGGGTCACGATATGAGCAATCACTTGAGCTGTTCGCAAAGGCGCGCCGGATGGCACCCGCGCTGGTGACCAAATCAGGGATCATTGTGGGATTCGGGGAGGAGCGGGAGGAGTTGCTCCAGACGATGCTGGATCTGAGGCGGGTGGATTGCGACATCCTGACGATGGGACAGTACCTCCGGCCAAGCCAGCAACATCTGCCGATCATCAGATACTACACTCCGGAGGAATTCAGGGAGCTCAAGGCCATCGGGGAAGGGATGGGATTCAAGCATGTGGAGGCCGGCCCGTTGGTCAGAAGCTCTTATCATGCCCGCGGCCAGATCGAGGAGGTCAACCAGAAGCGGCGGGCGGGAGGGCAGAAGTGAAAGTCCAGTATCCGCGTCAACGGGTTCCCTAGGGCGGGAAGGGGATGGAACAGGACGAGCGGGCATTCGATCTGGCAGTGATCGGGGCGGGGCCGGGCGGCTACGTCGCGGCGATCCGGGCGGCACAGCTTGGGATGCGCGTGACTCTTATTGAACGGGATCGGTTGGGTGGGGTTTGTCTGAACTGGGGGTGTATCCCGACCAAGGCCCTGCTGCAAAACTCGCTGGTTCTCTCGTTGTTTCGCCGCGCGGAAGAATTCGGCATTCATGTCGAGAACCTGCGGGCTGACTTCGGGCACGCCGTGAGGCGGAGCCGGCAGGCGGCGGAGCGGCTCTCCAAAGGCGTTGAATACCTTATGAAGAAGAACAAGGTTGCCGTCTGCATGGGAGAGGCTCGCTTCACCTCGGCCAATGAACTTGAGATTACGGATGGAGCCGGGAAGACGGTCGAGGCGATTAGGGCCGAGCGGGTTCTCCTGGCCACTGGGTCGCGACCCAGAATGCTGCCGGGTCTCAGGGCCGATGGCAAGGTCGTGCTCACCAGCACCGAGGCGATGCTCCTCCCCCAGGCGCCCGCCTCCATGATCATCATTGGGGCAGGCGCGGTCGGCGTGGAGTTCGCTGACATCTATCACGCATACGGCACGGCGGTCACAGTCGTTGAGATGCTCCCGACGATCCTTCCCCAAGAGGATGCCGAGATCGCTGGGTTGCTCAACCGCTCCCTCGGCAGGCGAGGGGTCAGGATCATGACCGGGACAAAGGTCGAGGAGGTGGTGGTCGAGGGGGAGGGCGCCAAGGTCAGGGTCTCGACCGACGGCAAGACGGAAGAGCTGGCCGCCGAGACGGTGCTGGTGGCGGTGGGCCGGGCAGCCAACTCGGAGGTGGGCGGCTTGAATGAGCTGGGCGTGGCGACGGACCGAGGGTTCGTGGCGGTGAATCAGTGGATGGAGACGAGCGTGCCGGGCATCTACGCGATCGGTGATGTCGTGGGCGGGCCGCTGCTGGCCCACAAGGCCTCGCACGAAGGGATCGTGGCTGTCGAAAAGATAGCCAAGCTCAATGGTGTGGCCCCGATCGATCACCTCAAAATTCCGAGCTGCACTTACTGCCACCCTCAGGTCGCCAGTATCGGCTTGACCGAAGCCAGGGCCAAGGCAGAGGGATACGCGATCAACATCGGTCGGTTTCCCTTCACTGCCAGCGGGATGGCGATCGCCTTGGGCGAGACGGAGGGGATGGTCAAGGTGATCTCCGATGCGAAGCAAGGACGAATCCTGGGCGTCCACATTTTTGGCGCAGAGGCCACGGAGTTGATCGCCGAGGCCGGCCTGGCGTTGTCAACAGAGGCCTCGCCTGAGACGATCGCGCGCTCGATTCACGCGCACCCGACCCGCTCCGAGGCGATGGGCGAGGCTGCCCTGGCTGCTCTCGGTCGCGCGATTCATCTGTGAGGCAGGGTATAGGGGTTATGGCGATAACCTGCGGCCTTATCAACCTGGGTCTCACCCCCTACAGGGACGCGTTAGCGCTCCAGCGGCGTCTGGCGGCGCTTCGTGTCGAGGGCCTGGTGGGGGACCTGCTCCTGCTCCTCGAGCACCCGCCGGTGATCACACTCGGACGCGGCGGAGAGCGCGCCCATCTGCTGGTGCCGGAATCGTCCCTTGCCGCGCGGGGGATCGAGTTTTTCAACGTGGAGCGTGGGGGCGACATCACGTATCACGGCCCTGGACAGTTGGTGGGTTACCCGATCCTCAATCTGGCGGAGCATGGCGGCGACGTGCATTCCTACCTTCGGCGACTTGAAGGGATCTTGATCGAGACTCTCACAACGTTTGGCCTCGGTGCCAGCCGCTGGATGGGTCGGACGGGCGTCTGGGTCCGGGGCAGAAAGATCGCCTCGATCGGCATTCATGTCAGCCGGTGGGTGACCCGTCACGGCTTCG
>CAZCMC010000136.1:0-5140 GCA_964499665.1 uncultured bacterium
CGTGGCGCTGTCAAGAAAAAATTCCGGGCCCGCCTGGCGCGAGGATGAAAAGAGGGACGCGAAGGGGTCCTGGGGTTGAGTCGATGGTGGGATACAACCTATGGCGTGCGCACGGTCGGGGCTTGGTGGGGGATCTTCCTTATCGAGCCGAAGCTCGAGAGCGCAGGCTCCAGGGCTTTCGCGTCGCCCACGACGACGATGGCCAGATCGTCCGGCTTGACATAGCGGCGAGCCACCTCTTGCAGACGGTCGCGTGTCACGGCTCGGTAGCGTTCCAGCAGCGTCTGGTAGTAATCAAGCGGCAGGCCCTCGAACTCGAGCAACATCAGCCGACGGACCGCCTGCGTTGGATCGGCGAACCAGAAGAGGAACGAGTTCGAAATGGCCTCCTTCGCCGTGTCGAGCTCGGAGGCCGGCACCGGCGCGTCCCGGAGCCGCTTGATCTCGTCGAGGATCGCACCGACGGCCCGTGCGGTTCCGTCGGTGCGCGTCAACGCGATAACCTGGAACAGTCCGGGCTGGCGACCGTCGGTCCCGAACCGCGAGCCGACGGAGTACGCCAGACCCTCCGCAGAGCGGACCCGCTTGGTGATCCGCGAGGTGAATCCGCCGCCACCGAGGAGCTGATTCATCAGCTCGATCGCCTGGCGGTCGGGATTGGTCCGATCAACGCCGAAGTGGCCGATGGCGATGCTGCTTTGCGGGATCGGCCTATCGATCAGGTACACGCCGGGCTTGGCGGTCGTCTCTACATTTGGAACGGGGGGCAGCGAGGAGCGACCGTTGGCGGACCAGCTACCGAGCGACTGTTCAAGGAGCGCGACCAGAGACTCCTTGTCGAAATCGCCGGCCGCTGCCAGCATTAGGTTGTCGGGGCGGACGTAGCGTCGATGGAACGCGATGAGATCTTCGCGACTGATGCTCCGGAGGCTCGTCTCGCCGGGCTCCAGCCCCAGCGGGTGCCGGTCGGTGTAGTGGAGCGCGGCAAACTCCTTGTGGAGGAGCTCGGTCGGGTTGTCGCGCCGCCGCAGAAGCTCCTCCAGGAGGCGGCCTCTGGCCAGCTCCAGTTGCCCGGCATCGAATGCCGGCCGCAGCAGCACGTCGGCCAAGAGCTTGACGCCTCTTTCGGTATGTCGTGACAAGAGATTCAAGCGCACCTCGAGCGCCTCGTCGCCCGCCGATAGTTCGAGGGAAGCCGCCAGCGATTCCAGCTCGTCGTTCAGGGCGTCTGGCGCGATTGAGGTCGTGCCGCCGGCGCGGATCTGCGACGCGGCGACGCGCGCCAGGCCTGCCTTCTCGCCGGGATCGTACAGGCGGCCGCCACGGATCAGGCCGACCAGGTCCAGGAGCGGGAGGGTACGGTCGGGATAGAGGTAGAGGATGATCCCGTTGCTGAGGGTGCGGCGCTCGACCTCGTCCCCGACAGCCGGTGGGCGCCAGAAGAGCGGCGGGAAGATCATCAAGCCGATCCTCTCCGCCCCTGCGGAGCGGCGCTCGACAGGGGCCGCGCCCTGTTCCTCCGCTGCCGCAACCTGCCCTGCAATGAGTCCGATCATCGCAAGGGCAGCGCCAAGCGTGCGGGCCAATGCACCCACCATTATCATCTCCGTGGACCCAGTATCATGGTGTTGTGGGAAGCAGCGTGGCGACGGTCCGGTTCTCTATGGTCAGGTAAGACTTCACGACCCGCAGCACGTCGTCGGCCGTCACCGCCTTGAGCCGCTTGCGCGACTCCAAAAGGTACCGCCAGTCACCCGCCATCGCCTGTGCGTTACCAAGCTCCGCTGCCAGAGAGGCGTTGGAGCGCAACGACCGGACCAAGTCAGCCTCCAACTGGTTCCGGACCCGCAGTAGTTCCTGATCGGTGACGGCCGTCCCTCTCAATCGCTCGATCTCGGCGCCGATCTCCTTCTCCAGTTCCTCTGGCGTGTGGGGCGAGCGCGGCGTGGCCGAAATGGTGAGAAGCCCAGGGTCCCGGAGCGGGCTCACAGAGACATCGATTGAGGCGGCCAGACGTTTGCCATCGATGAGGCTCCGGTAGAATCGGCTCGTTCTACCCCTCCCCATGATGGCGGCGGCGACCTGCAGCGCGTAATGGTCGGGGTGGCCCATGGCTGGGATGTGGTAGCCGATCATGAAGCGGGGCTGGGCGTCAAATCGGACCGAGGCACGTCGCTCCCCGCGTTGTGGCGGCTCCTGCGTGATGTGGAGTTCGGGGAGCGGCTGCGGCGGAATCGAGCCGAATTGCTCCTCCATGATCCGGACCGTCTGTTCCGGATCGAGGTCGCCGACGAGGACCAGGACCGCATTGTTGGGAGCGTAGAAGGTCTTGAAGTGGCGGAGGGCGTCGGGGCGGAGGAGACGATCGATGTCGCTGGGCCAGCCGATGACCGGGTTACGGTACGGGTGGGCGGCAAAGGCCAGTGCGATCAGCGCCTCCGAGAGGGCGCCCTCTGGGTTCGCCTCGTAGCGCTGTCGCCTCTCCTCTTTCACGACCTCGCGCTCGGTGTAAAACTCCCGGAAGACAGGATTCTTCATCCGGTCGGATTCCAGGATTGTCCACAGCTCCAGGCGATTGCTCGGAAGGTTCACATAGTATTGCGTCCCATCCCTTGAGGTCGAGGCGTTCAGACCGACTGCCCCGTGGCGGCGGTAGATCTCCCAGAACTCGTTGGGAATGATGAGCTGCTTGTGGGCCGCGGTTGCCTCGGCGATCTCCTTCTCTAACGCCATGAGTCGACTGGGGTCTTTCGGCTGGAAGGGAGAGCGTTCCAACTCGCGCAGTTCCGAGATCTGGTGGTGGAGCTGATCAAGCTTCTCGAGAATCGCCTCCTCCTCCTCGGCTTCCAGGGTCCCGATCGACCGAGTCCCCATGAACATCATATGCTCCAGCATGTGGGAAAGTCCGGTCTTGCCGGCCTGTTCATGGACACTGCCCGTCTTGAAGCGCAGGTAGGCGGAGAAGGTGGAAGAGTTCTTTCGTGGCAGGATCAAAACCTTCATCCCGTTCTTCAGGGTATGTTCCCTGACGTCGAGGGAGATGTCCTGCGCCCTGACACTGTAAGCGATCAGGGTGGACAGCATTGCCGACACTATGAGAGGAAGCCATCGTGTTCGCATCGGTCAGACCCTCATCCTCTCGCTGATAGGGAGCGGGTGACACTGTAGCATAACGGCCAGCGGGTTTCAAAACCAATCCGGCCCGCTGGCCCGACCGGATGATCGTCATTGACCGGCGGGAGTATCAATGATAGAAGAGAAGGGTTCCTGCGCGATAGCACCTCGGGCGGCGGTTGGGAGGCATCACGTCTGAAAGGAGGCAGGTATGGTCTTTTATCTCACCCTCGGCATTGTCGTCCTCATCCTGGTATGGCTGGTCGTGATGTATAACGGGCTGATCAGCCTGAAGAATCAGGTCCAGAACGCCTGGCAGCAGATCGATGTCCAGCTCAAGCGCCGCCATGACCTGATCCCCAATCTGGTGAATGCCGTGAAAGGCGCAATGCAGTTCGAACGCGACACCCTCGAACGGGTCATCGGCGCGCGCAACCGCGCGGTCTCCGCGAAGGGGGCCCAAGAGGCCGCGGCGGCGGAGGGGCAGCTCGGCCAGGCGCTCTCGCGGCTGTTCGCGCTGATGGAGAACTACCCGGACCTCAAGTCGAGCCACAATGTCCTTCAGCTTCAGGAGGAGCTGACCAGCACCGAAAATCGGATCGGCTTCGCCCGCCAGCTCTACAATGATCTCGTGGCCCGGTATAACATCAAGCAGCAGGTCTTCCCTACGAATCTGATGGCGGCCGGGATGGGCTTCGCCCTTGCCGACTACTTTCGAATCGAGGAGGCTGAGAAGGCCTCCCCCCGCGTGGATCTCTCGCTGAACTGAGTGCCGGAGGCGAGGCGGGACGATGCGCTGTCCTTCGTGCGGGTTCGTCCAGTTTGACGCCCCTCACTGCAAACAGTGCGGAGCCCTGTCGCCGACCCCCCGACAGCCTGTCGCGTCCGTCGTATCCGCCCCCGGCTTCTCTGGACCAGCCACGGCGACCCGCCCCTCGCGGCTTGTCCGGCCGCTGAACCTGTACGACCAGCAGGCCAGAAACCGGAGAAAGACGGCCTTCGTGATCGGCCTCTTCATGCTACTCGTGATCTTTCTGGGCTATGGAGTCGATCGGTTCGTCATCGGCTCCGGCTTCTCGATAAGCCTCTGGGACGTCAGCCTATTCGAGCCTTCCCGGCCCCGACCCTCGAGGCAGGTCGCCTTTCCAGTGGCAACCGTTGCGGCCCTTGGAGTGGGGACGCTGACGGCTTGGCTCGGCTATAGAAACGGTGACACGTTGGTCCTCGCTTCCTCCCGGGCCGTCCCACTCGCCCCGACCGACTTGAAATCCCGGCAACTCGACAACGTCGTGGAGGAGATGGCGATCGCCTCCGGCCTTCCGAAGCCGAGGGTCTACGTTGTGCCGGATCCCGATCCGAACGCGTTCGCCACCGGTCGCGACCCGGCCCACGCCTCCATCGCGGTGACCCAAGGCCTCCTGGAGATGATGGGCCGGGAGGAGCTGCAGGGAGTGATCGCCCATGAGATGTCTCACATCCGAAACTATGACACCCGGACGATGACCGTGACGGCTGCCCTTCTCGGGGCCCTGCTCCTGCTTCACGATTGGAGCGCGCGGACCGGATCGTGGCGGGTGCGCGATTCGGGTGACAGAAAGGGCGGGGGGGCCGGCCAGATCGTGTTGTTCATTCTTTGGATCGTCCTGGTTGCGCTGGCGCCGCTCATCGGTCAACTGATCGCCATGTCGATCTCGCGGAGCCGTGAGTATCTCGCCGATGCTTCAGGTGCCGAGCTGACCCGAAACCCTATGGGACTGGCGAGCGCCCTGCGGAAGCTCCAGGAGGCCACGGCCCCTACACGGAGCATCAGCCGCGGAACGGCGCCGCTCTGCATTTGCGATCCGCTGCACCATCGTTTGGACGACGGTAAAGGGTTCTGGGCGGATCTCCTGGCCACCCACCCCCCGATGGCCGAGCGGATCAGGATTTTGGAGGCGATGGCCTATGCCTCTAGTGCCGGTCCAATTAACTTCGCCTAGCGGTGTTGCGGTCCCCAGGGCACTCCCTGCGACGTACCTGATAACGT
>CAZCMC010000137.1:0-5135 GCA_964499665.1 uncultured bacterium
CAGGAGGATTTCGTGAGTGACCAGTTGGATCGCGGAGCGCTGAGCCCCTTTGGCCTTCCGCCTCGGCAGGGCCTCTACGACCCGGCCCACGAGCACGACGCGTGCGGCGTCGGCTTCGTCGTGGACATCAAGGGGCGTAAGTCCCACGACATCGTGAAGCAGTCGCTGACGGTGCTGAAGAACCTGCTTCACCGAGGGGCCTGTGGCTGCGAGCCCAACACCGGGGATGGGGCGGGCATTACTATCCAGATGCCCCACCGTTTCCTCACCCGCGAATGCGCCAAGATCGGCATCACCCTGCCCGCCCCGAAGCACTACGGCGCAGGGCTGGTGTTCCTGCCCACCAATCCGACCCAGGCCGCCCGGTGCCAGGCGATCTTTGAGCAGATCATCCGCGAGGAGGGACAGACGCTTCTCGGCTGGCGAGATGTTCCGACGGATGATTCGCCGATCGGTCCCTCCGCCAAGGCGGCCGAGCCGGTCATCAAGCAGATCTTCATCGGGCGCAACCCATCCATCGCGGACGACCGGGCGTTCGAGCGGAAGCTCTATGTCATCCGCAAACGGGTGGAGCACGCCGTCTTTGGGTCACCGGAGCAGAACGGAAAGCCGTTCCACCTGCCGAGCCTCTCCTCAAACACGCTCATCTACAAGGGGATGCTGTCGGCGGACCAGATCGAGACGATGTTCCCGGACATCGTGGACCCGGCCATCGAGTCGGCGCTGGCGCTGGTGCATCAGCGCTTCTCGACCAACACCTTCCCGTCGTGGCCGCTCGCTCACCCCTACCGCTATATTGCCCACAACGGTGAGATCAACACACTTCGCGGCAATATCAACTGGATGCACGCCCGCGAGGCACTCTGTGAGACGGAGCTGCTGCCCGATCTCAAGAGGATCTTTCCCATCGTCCTGGAGGGCGGAAGCGACTCTGCCATCTTCGATAACGTGCTGGAGTTCCTGGTCATGGCGGGCCGGCCCCTGCCCCATGCCGTACTGATGATGATCCCAGAGGCGTGGAGCGGCCACGAATCGATGAGTGAGGAACGCAAGGCCTTCTACGAGTACCATGGTTGTTTGATGGAACCGTGGGACGGGCCGGCCTCCATCGCCTTCACCGACGGGACCGTGATCGGGGCGGTCCTGGACCGAAACGGGCTGCGCCCCTCCCGCTATTACGTGACCAAGGACGGGCTCGTCGTCATGGCGTCCGAGGTGGGAGTATTGGACATCCCGCCGGAAAACGTCCTGCTCAAAGAGCGACTCCACCCGGGCCGGATCTTCCTGGTGGACACGGCCCAGGGTCGGATCATCGACGACGCCGAACTGAAGCACGCATACGCTACGGAGCGCCCGTATCAGCAGTGGCTCAAGCAGAACCTGGTCCCGCTGGAGGAGCTTCCCGCGCCCCCCCACGTTCATGAGCCGGATCACGAGTCGGTGCTCCGGCGGCAACAGGTCTTCGGCTACACGCACGAGGACCTGCGCCTCCTGATGGCGCCGATGGCCACGGACGGGCAGGAGCCGGTAGGGTCGATGGGGACCGACGCGGCGCTGGCGGTTCTCTCCAATCGTCCCCGCCTCCTCTACGACTATTTTCAGCAGCTCTTCGCCCAGGTGACCAACCCGCCGCTGGACGGGATCCGGGAGGAGTTGGTGACCCAGATCGCGACCACGATCGGGCCCGAGCGGAACCTCCTCAAGCCCGAGCCCAAGAGCTGCCGGCAGATCAAGCTGAAGACACCCATCCTGGACAATGAGGAGCTGGCGAAGATTCGGTACGTGGACCTTCCCGGGTTCAAGTCGATCACCCTGCCGATGCTCTTCCCCGTCGCAGAAGGCGGGGCGGGCCTGCAGCGGGCGCTGGATGAGCTGTGCCGCAAGGCCAGCCAAGCCATTTCTGAAGGGTACGCCTTCATCATCCTCTCCGACCGGGGTGTGTGCAAAGACCTCGCCCCGATCCCCGCCCTCCTGGCCACGGCCGGCGTCCATCACCACCTGGTCCGGGAGGGGACCCGGACGAGGGTTGGGCTTGTGATCGAGAGCGGGGAGCCGCGGGAGAATCACCACGCGGCGTTGCTGATCGGCTATGGCGCAGGCGCCATCAACCCGTATCTCGCCTTCGAGACACTCGACGACATGATCCGCGAGGGCCTGCTTCCGGAACTCGACCACAAGAATGCGATGAAGAACTACATCAAGGCCCTGAACAAGGCGGTCCTGAAGGTCATCTCCAAGATGGGGATCTCCACCATTCAGTCCTATCGCGGCGCGCAGATCTTCGAGGCGGTCGGGCTGAACAAGGAGTTCGTGGACAAGTGCTTCACCTGGACCGCCTCCCGGATCGGCGGCGTCGGGATCGACGTGATCGCGAAGGAATCGAGCCTCCGCCACCACCGCGCCTTCCCCGATCGACCCATCGGACCACCCGACCTTGAGTGGGGCGGGGAGTACCAGTGGCGGCGCGACGGGGAATATCATCTCTTCAACCCCCAGACCGTCTTCAAGCTCCAGCACGCCACCAGCACCGGCCAGTACAAGATCTTCAAGGAGTACGCCGATCTGGTCAACCTGCAGAACGGGAACCTGTGCACCATCCGCGGGCTCTTCGACTTCAAGTTCGCCGAGAAGCCGATTCCGATCGAGGAGGTCGAGCCGATCGAATCGATCCTCACGCGCTTCGCCACCGGCGCCATGTCGTATGGCTCCATCAGCCAGGAGGCCCACGAGACCCTTGCCATCGCGATGAACCGGATGGGCGCCAGGTCCAACACCGGCGAGGGGGGCGAGGACCCTGCGCGCTACAAGCGGGATCCCAACGGCGACTGGCGCCGCAGCGCCGTCAAGCAGGTCGCCTCCGGCCGCTTTGGCGTCACGAGCGAATACCTGATCAATTGCACCGACCTCCAGATCAAGATGGCCCAGGGCTCCAAGCCGGGCGAAGGCGGCCAGCTTCCCGGCCAGAAGGTCTATCCATGGATCGCCAAGGTGCGGTATTCGACGCCCGGCGTGGGGCTCATCTCACCGCCGCCGCACCATGATATCTACTCGATCGAGGACCTGAAACAGCTCATCCATGACTTGAAGAATAGCAACCCAAAGGCCCGGATTCACGTGAAACTTGTGGCCGAGGTCGGGGTGGGGACGGTGGCCGCTGGCGTGGCCAAGGCGTTCTCCGATGTGGTCTTGATCTCGGGGCATGACGGCGGCACCGGCGCGTCGCCGCTCAGCAGCATCAAGCACGCCGGGCTGCCGTGGGAGCTGGGGGTCGCCGAGACCCAGCAGGTGCTGGTGATGAACAAGCTCCGCGACCGGATCACCGTCCAGACCGACGGCCAGATGAAGACCGGCCGGGACGTGGTCGTCGCCGCCCTTCTGGGCGCGGAGGAGTATGGGTTCTCGACGGCGCCGCTGGTCGTGATGGGCTGTATCATGATGCGGGTCTGCCACCTGAATACCTGCCCGGTGGGGATCGCGACCCAGGACCCCGAACTCAGAAAGAAGTTCGCCGGCAAGGCGGAGTTCGTCGAACACTTCTTCCGCTTCATCGCCCAGGAGGTGCGCGAGCTGATGGCCAAGCTCGGGTTCCGCACCATGGACGAGATGATCGGCCGGGTGGACCGGCTCGACATGAGGAAGGCGGTGGAGCACTGGAAGGCCCGGGGGCTCGACTATTCGTCGATCCTGTATCGCCCGGATGTCGGGCCTGAGGTTGCGAGGCGCAAGGTGCGGGAGCAGGACCACGGCCTCGAGAAATCGCTGGACCGGACGACCATCGTCCCGCTCTGCACGCCCGCGCTCGAGCGCCGCGAGGCGGTGAGCCTTCGCCTGCCGATCCGGAACGTCAACCGGACGGTCGGGACGATCCTGGGCTATGAGCTGACCAGCCGCTACGGCGGAGAGGGGCTGCCCGACGACACGATCCGGATTCACTTCACGGGATCGGCCGGCCAGAGCTTCGGCGCCTTCATCCCCAAAGGGATCACCTTCACCCTGGAGGGCGACTCGAACGACTATCTCGGCAAGGGGCTGTCGGGCGGCAAGATCATCGTCATCCCGCCCCGCGACGCGACGTTCGTCCCCGAGGAGAACATCCTCGTCGGCAACGTGGTCCTCTATGGCGCCACCAGCGGCGAGGCCTACTTCCGTGGCCTTGCCGGGGAGCGCTTCGCCGTGCGGAACAGCGGCGCCCACGCCGTGGTGGAGGGCGTCGGCGACCACGGCTGCGAATACATGACCGGCGGCCGCGTCGTCGTCATCGGTTCCACCGGGCGAAACTTCGCCGCCGGGATGTCCGGCGGCATTGCGTACGTCCTGGACGAGGCCGGCGACTTCAAGAGACGGTGCAATCTCGGCATGGTTGACCTCGAGCCGCTGATCGTTGACGAGGATATCGAGGAGGTCAAGGGGCTGCTTCGCCGCCACGTCCGCCACACCGGAAGCGCGGTGGCAGAGCGGATTCTCAGGAACTGGGAGACGATGGAATCGAAGTTCGTGAAGGTGACGCCACGCGACTACAAGCGGGCGATCAACGCGATGAAGCGCGCCCAGGAGGAAGGGATCCCCTGGGAGCAGGCGGTGATGGTGGGGGCCCATGGGTAAACCCACGGGCTTCGTCGAGTTCAAGCGCGACAAGCAGCCGTACCGGCCGAGGGAGGAGCGGATCCGGGACTGGAAGCTGCAAATGCTTCCGTGGCCGACCGACAAGCTCCAGAAGCAGGCGGCGCGCTGCATGGACTGCGGCATCCCCTTCTGTCACCAGGGCTGCCCGCTCGGCAACCTCATCCCCGACTGGAACGACCTCATCTACCGTAACCGGTGGCAGGACGCGATCGACCGCCTCCACGCAACCAACAACTTCCCGGAGTTCACCGGGACGCTCTGCCCCGCCCCGTGCGAAGGCTCGTGCGTGCTCGATATCAACAACGATCCGGTGACGATCAGGGCCATCGAGCTGGCGACCATCGACCACGCCTTCGAGGAAGGGTGGGTGAAGCCGGAACCGCCCGCCGTGCGCACGGGCAGGAAGGTGGCGGTGGTGGGCTCCGGACCGGCAGGCCTGGCGGCCGCCCAGCAGCTCAACCGCGCCGGCCACTGGGTCACGGTCTTCGAGCGGGATGACCGGATCGGCGGCC
>CAZCMC010000138.1:0-5098 GCA_964499665.1 uncultured bacterium
CACGGCAAATAGGGTCCGGATTAAGGGACGGCCTCATATACCCCCATCCCTGCCCGGTAGGCATCCCCAGATTCGTAGTAATCCAGTCCGGAGTGGTTAAGCACCTCCTCTCCAACCAAGATACGGAGGGTATTGGTCAACTTCAGATGTTGGATGAACAGGTCGTGTTCCGGCTTCAGGTCCTGGCGGGCCATCGGGGACTTGAAGTAGAACGAAAGCCACTCCTGGATGCCTGAGAGGTCGGCCCGCTGCGCCAGGTCCAGGAACAGCGCCAGATCCAAGGCCACCGGGGCGGCCAGGATGGAATCGCGACACAAGAAGTTGATCTTGATCTGCATCGGCTGCCCGGCCCAGCCGAAGATATCGATATTGTCCCACCCCTCTTTTGCATCCCCCCGGGGCGGGTAAAACTCGATTCGAACCTTGTGGAAGATCTCCCCGTACAGGTCTGGATAGAGCTCGGGCTGGAGGATCGCGCCCAGCACGGAGCACTTGCTGACCTCCTTTGTTCTGAACGATCCCTGGTCGTCCAGCACCTCGCCATCCCGGTTCCCCAGGATGTTGGTGGAAAACCAGCCCGTAAGCCCCAGCATCCTGGCCTTGAGTCCCGGCGCGACCACGGTCTTCAGGAAGGTCTGCCCCGTCTTAAAATCCTTCCCGGCGATCGGGACCCGACGCTGCCGCGCGTACTTCACCAGGGCCGGGGTATCCACGGCCAGATTGGGGGACCCATTCGCAAAGGGGACACCGGCCGTGATGGCAGCATAGGCGTAGATCATGCACGGCGAGATGTCCGGGGCGTTTGCCTTCAGCCCCTCCTCAAAGGCCTCGAGCGTCTCGTGGACAGCGGTAGGCTCCATATAGACCTCTGTTGACCCGCACCAGACCATCACCGTCCGGTCGAGGCCGTTCGCGCGGCGGAAATCCTCGATATCTTTGATGAGCATCTCCGCCAGATGCATCTTGGTGGGACCCGACTTGACGTGCTTGCCCGACAGCCTTCGGACATAGGCCTGCTCAAAGACGGCCGGCCATGGTCTGACCGATTCGAGCTGGTCTTTGACCTGCTCCAACATCTCTCTGGGCAGGACACCAGCCTGGCAGGCGGCCTGATAGGCGTTTTCGGGAAAGATATCCCAGCCGCCGAAGACGAGATCGTTCAGATCGGCGAGGGGGACGACCTCTTTGATGAGGGAAAACCGCGGGTTGGTCCGCTTGCCCAGGCGCATCCGCTGCATTTGTGTGAGAGATCCATACGGGGTTGCCAGACCTTTGTTGATCAGGTGGACCCCCGCGATGAGGGTTGTGGCCACTGCGCCCAACCCGGGGAGGAGTACCCCCAGTGTGCCCTTCGCGGGCTTGATCTCCCTTTTGAGTTCGGGATAGAAAGAACTTTGTTCGCTCATGCCTGCACCCCTTCCCTGCGAGAGATCCACAGCAACATGAAGAAGAAGAGCGGCGCACCGATCGCCGCCAACATCAGAAACCACCGGGCCCTTCCGAATGCTGAGAGGATGACGACAAGATAAATGAAATCCCGCCTCGCGAGGGCATCAGCAAGGGTGGTCAGGCGGGTCGATGTCTCGGAGTGAGTCACCGAGGTAAAGAGAGGCCCCTCCGCGGGCTTCGTGTGCATCGTCTTGCGGTAGACGACACCAGCCGACAGGAGGGTCCCCGCCGCCGCCGAGAACGCCAGGACCAAAGGGAACGAGCTCTCGACAGCCCTCTGCCATCCAAGACCTATGCATGCGAACACCGCCACATGTACGAGATTATCACCCCAGAAGTCCAGAATGCCACCAAGACGAGACTCCAGGTACTTGAGCCTCGCAATCTCCCCATCGCAGCCGTCCAGGATCGAATGCGCGAGGAACAGGAGTGCGCCGCTCAGTTGATAAGCAGGCGTAGAAGACAGGAAGAATACCGCCCCCACTAACCCGACCAGCACGCTCAGAGCCGTCATCTGGTTTGGGGTGATGTCCGTGCGCAGGAGCCGGCGGGTGATGGCGAGCGAGACCTTCCGGTTGACGTGCCTGGACATACATCCTTCCGTCTCCTTGATCAGGCCGCGCAGGAGCCACCGTTCGGCACTGGACAGGTCCTTCCGGGTCCTGACGTGGATCCACCCTCGGCCCTCCGTCAGCAGATCCCCTGTTCCATTTCCATGGGAGCCTGCCTGAGCCCTATTGAGGGAGCGTGCCAGTTCGGGGAACACCGACCCGCCATCGACGGCGTCTGCGGCAATCGATGTGAGCAGGGGCCTTGGGTCAAGGGTCTCTACGACGACAATCCCACTGGTCGGCGCGAGCATCGTTCCAGCCGGTAGCGGGATTTCAAGGAGGTGTTTGAGGAGGAGGCGATGCGGGATCAGGTCGGAGGCGAGCAGCACGATCCGACGGGAATGGTGATGATCGGCCAACTGTCCCAAGGGAACCACCGCTGCCCCGGTTCCCTCCAGCAGCCTGGCAAGTCCCGGTGGGCCGGCATCCAACACCAGAATATTGTCGCAGCCTGCCCTGGAGGCGGTCACAACAATCCGCCGAAGCAACGGGAGGCCTGCCACTGGTGTCTCCGGAGCAACCGCCTCTGAGCCCCTGGTGGGGATGATCAGGATCATCGCCGGCTTCCGGGTCATCCGAGAATCACGCAATGTCATGTCATGGATCTCATGTAAGGACATGCCTACAGGACCCCTCAGGGGGAGGAGCAGCCTTCTCCCTTGACCGCTTGCCGGGCACCCTTCGCTTCATCGAGACCCCACCCGCGAGAGGCGACCGAGGAGCAGGCGAGCGATCTGGAGTGAGGCCTCTTCCCGGTACAGCGCAAAAGAGGGCCAGGCATTGATATCGATCAAGAAGATCTCTCCGGCAGGGGTGACGATGGCATCCCCCCCATACACCTCCAGGCCGATGGCCGACCCCGCCCGCTGGGCGATGCGCTGCAATGCCTCCTGCGAGAACGGATGCCCTGCGAGCTCCTGATCGCGGTGATAAAACCACCGGAACCATACCGCATCCGGACGCCCCCCATGCGCCTCCCCTACCCCGTAAAACTTGATCAGATCACCGGGAATGTGTTGCTGCAGGACGACGCGTGGCAGTCCCCTATCGTGGAGCGCTGACAGAGCCTCTTCCAGCTCTGCCGGAGATCTTACACACACCACATCCCCAGGTTGGGTATAGTGCACGTCGGCCCGCTTGACCCATACCGGGAACAGACCTGTCAGACATCCTGCCGCCTGATGGGCATGATCTGAGGGCCTGCTGGGGATGATCTGGCTCGTGGGAATCGGCACGGCCGATGCCGAGAGGAGGGGGATCATTCGTTCCCGATAGGTATTCAACACCCCCCGCAACGGGTTCACGTGCGGGATCCCTCTCGCCTCCATCGGCTCCAGGACACCCAGGGCCTCCGTCCGTTCGCACATCAGAAAGACGAGCGACGGAGGCGGTTCGTCGGTTTCGATAAGCTGCTCCGGCGTCTTGAGGCTTACCTGGCACCCGCCCGCCTCAATATGTTTGGCCACGAGCCTCAGGATCTCAGCGTCATCGAATTCCCGGCCTGGCGAGCGTTCACGCTCTCGGAAGATCCCCCAAACGCGCGGTATCGTCACAAGCTGCCTCCAGATCCCTGCCCTTCCCATCCACTTCCAAGGGGGGATGGGTGTGTGAGTCGTTCGGCCAGGTGGAGATCCTCGGCGCGATCGACGTCGATCACCTGATCGATCACCACCCCGTAGATCGGTTCCCCACGCGCGACCATCCATACAAAGTAGTCACGAAGCCGCCCCAGTGTGGACGGGTGAGGGGCGTGGCCGAAGATTGTGCCGGACACGAGATAGAGTCCGGCGGTGACGGCGTCACCCGAGTCGCCTCCAATAGATGTCACCCGCCCCGAGGGGTCCAGGGTGACCCAGAGCGGGTTCTCATCAGCGACAAAGGGCGTGACGGCCAGGACGACCGAGGCCTCGGAATAGCCCCAGGCCTGACGGACAAACCGGCGAAAGTCCGACCACGAACAGATCCAGTCCACAGTAGAGATGAGGGTTCGAGCAGGCCCCAGGCGTTGACCGACCTCCCAGAAGCTCTCATAGGACGACCTCGTGGTTTTTACGAGACAGTGAATGTCGAGGTTCGGGAAATGCTCCTGCATGAACGTGACACACTCCCTGTCCTCCTCGTTGAAGATCACCTGTAGCCGCCTGATGCCGACACTTGCAAAGCTCCTGACCACGCGCTCGATTAAGGGGACCCCTGCGACGGAGACAATCGGCTTCGGCATGGGAAAGCCATCCCGTTTCAGTCGGGAACCTTGTCCGGCGGCAATGATGCCCCCGGTGGTGAGGATCGTCGGCGCGTTCACAGGAGCGCCTCCAGCAGATCGGGGAGTGAGCCGATCATGGGATCGCCCGGGCAGCAGGGAACCCGAGGGCCGCAGTTGTCGGAGACAAGCCAGATATGGGGCATCCCAAGACGCCTTGCCCCCTCCATGTCACGAGGGAGGGAGTCCCCGACAAATACCGCCTCACCGGCGTCGAGCTGCAACTGCGTCAGGGCGACCTGAAAGATCCGAGGGTCCGGCTTGGTGAACCCAATGCAGGCTGAATCGACGACCACGCTCATGACGGGCGCGAGCCCTGTCTCGACGCAGACCCGGGCGAGATTCCCGTAGAAATTCGAGACGATGCCGAGCCGGAATCGACCGGACAGCGTGTGCAGGATCGTGAGATTGGCGCGGATCTTATCCAGTGAGTCCTCCAGAAATCGATCGCACAAGCGGGAGGCCAACGCTGGATCGACTCGGTTCAGTGCTTCCAGCACACCGGTTACCTGAAGCAAAATGATCTCACGAAACGAGCAGGCTTCCAACCTTTTTGCCACCAGCGCGTCATCGGCGGTGTAGAAGGCCTGATCGTATCGTGCCCGGTCCACCTCTACGCCTTCGTCCAGATAGAGGGGATAGAACCTCTCCTTCTTGGTGATCCCATCGGCATCAAGGGTTCCCCCAAAGTCAAAGAGGATCGCCTTCGGCCCTCCATCTGCCATCCTGCTTGCGGTAGTCATCCTTGGCCCCGCGCCCATCAACCGGTCACCCCCCT
>CAZCMC010000139.1:0-5075 GCA_964499665.1 uncultured bacterium
CGGCCTCCGCCAGAGAGAACGAGAGATTGGCCAGCACGGCAATCGCGAAGAGCGACTGGGCCGAGGTCAAGAATATCTCTTCGGTCTGCCTGGCGTCCAGGTGCATGGCCCCAAGGTGCCCTGCAGAGAGGCTGTAGGCAAGGGGGAGCATTCCGACAAGAAGCGTCCATTGATTGACAAGGGATGAGACAAGCGTTCCCATGGCGGCGCCCGGATTGCCTCTGAGTGCGAAGACGATGGCCACGATGAACTCGGGGGACTCTGAGGCGAGTGGCGCGAGCCATTGGACCAGCAAGAACTCCTCGATGTTGAATAACCGACCGGTGGACAGCAACCCCTCGGCGAAGGGCTCGGCTGCAAGGTAGATGCTGATCGCGGCATAGACGAACATCCCGATGGTGGCCGACCGGCGCGCCAGCGGCCGAAGAAACATCAACAGTTCAGCCGGTCCCCCCTCGAATTCGGGTTCGATGATTTTCCCTTTGGACGCCGAAATCATGTATGAAACGAAGATCGAGATGAGGATGAAGGAATCGAGGACCGAAATCGTCCCTTTCAGCGGGATCACAAGGCTGTAAGCGGTCGCGAGCCCGAGGTGAAGAAGCTCGATTGACCGAGACCGATCTAGGATCACCTGCCGCTGTCTCGTCTTGAGCCAGAAGGTCACGACGACCGAGGCCCACCCGACGCCGATCAGTAATCGGTTTGCGCCTGTCATGTTGGCGGTGGCATAGGCGATATAGGTCGGATCCTTGCCGGCGGACCAGGCGAAGTAGATGTCCACGGCATACTCAGGTAGGACGGCGACGAGCGCCAGGAACGCCAACGCGAGCGCCTGCGGGATGTCAATCTGCGCCGCCTCGGCCGCCCAGGAGAGGATGAACGCGGCCCCGAAGATAGCCAACCCGGCGCCCACCACCTCCCACAGGGGGGATAGGTGAATGCCGGACAGCCGGATGCCGATCCACTGCAGGGAAAAAAGGAGCGCGGTGATCAACCAGACCCAGGCGCTCATCGCCCATCCCCCGTTCGCGTTTCCGCTGCGACCCTGCGGCGGGTCATCGGTCTTCCCGGGCCTTCGTCACGCCTGTCTCCTTTTGTTCCTTCCGATGATGATGGCGCTTCATCCAGTCGAAGATCCGATCCCGGTAGGTGTGCAGGACAAGTAGTGCTACCGCGAGTAACGAAAGCAGGACAAAGAGACTGACATACTGGTGTCCGCGGACCTGCGTCCCCTGGATGGAGAGGAGCCAGGTCCCGGGGATGCGGCCCACCGTGCTTACCAGGAAGAACGTACCGAACGGGAGAGGGCTGGCGCCTAGCAGGAAGCACAGGATATCCTTCGGGAAACCGGGGATTAAGAAGAGAAGGAAGACCACCAATTCCCCCCTGGCCCGGGTCAGGAAGTCGAATTTGTGGTACGTCTCTTGTTTCACGAAGCGGCGGACGAACGGCAGTCCCAGCCAACGGCCCAGGCCGAAGCCCAAACAGGAGCCGAGGGTCAGGCCGATGGTTGAATAGATGAGGCCCGGTAGGGTCCCGAAGAGGTATCCGCCGAGAATCCCGGTCGCCTCCCCGGGGATCGGAGCCGCTACCACCTGCAACGCCTGGAGCATGATGAAGACGATCGGACCGTATGGGCCGGCGTCCTTAATATACTGGGCGATCGCCTTGCGGTTCGCGTAAAACTCGAACAGCTCTCTGTATCGGTCCAGAGGGAACCAGCCGTTGAAGGCAACAATGGCAAACGACATGCCGGCCAGGAGCATGAGGACCGTGGCGATCACGAGACCCTTCTTCATTGGCGATCATCTTTCCAACGCGCAACACTGGATGGTACACGTTGCGGAGTCCGAGCACAAGGAGGTGAAGGTCGCCGTGGTCGCCTGCTCGCTTTACCTTGCTCCATCGTCGGGCATCTGTCAATCGCGGTTGCCACCGGTCTGGACTCGCTTGGAATGCTGAAAAGAATGGAGATGAAGGGCCCGCCTAAGAGGTGGCCCACGCAAGAGAAGTGGAGGGGACGAGTCGCCGAGGTGGCTTCATGAGGAGAGGTCAGCCCTTGACCGCCGGCCCGCTTCGAGCGCTTTAATAACAGGCAGTTCAGGATGTCTGGACAGTCGTAGCTCTTTTCGTATAGGAATGGTTTGAGGCGTTTCCATACAGGGATTCGACATGTTCACACTCCACGCTCTTCTACCCGTTAGTGCAAAGTGTTGTCAAGAGAAAACCGTCCTATGTGAGGACATTTCAAGGGGTCCAATTGAATGCCAGACCTTCGCATGTGGGTCAGGGCAGCGTTGTGAGGCCGATCACTTCGTGCTCCTCCAACTATTTTGCCCTAACTTAGTGGGGCGTCGTGCCGGGCCAAGAAACGAGCATAGCAAGGCGCGGACCCCAGGGCCGCACCCACTTCGCGGGTACCCGGCGTACATACGGTGGTACGTCGCAGGGAGCGCCCTGGGGTGAAGCCTCGTCGCTAGGCGAAGTTGGTTGGAACGGCACTAGTTCGGTCCTGCCGGTGGCCGCTGACCTTGACATGACAGGAACCGTAACGTATCCTGATCTCGGAAGTCGGACGTGAGAGACGATTCTCCTCGACGAGTTAATGTGAGCAATATCAGGCTATCATCGATCCTCTCGGGGTCATGCCAGACGAAAGGAGGTGGCATTCGTGCCGATTTATGAATATCAGTGCGAGGCCTGTGACCACAAGTTTGAGGTGATCCAGAAGGTCTCGGACAGACCGATCAGGAAGTGCGTCCTGTGCAAGGGAAAGGTCCACAAGGTTCTCTCTGCCCCCGGACTGCTTTTCAAAGGCTCGGGCTGGTATGTGACGGATTATGCGAATCCCGAGCGAAAGAAGGCGCTGGAGGCTGAAAAGAAGGTGGCCTCGGGCGATGGCGGGAGCCAGAAGACGGAGGCCAAAGCCGAGACCAAGGAGCCCAAGAAAAGCGTGGCGGACTAGGCTCAATCGGATTGATTCCACCGGAATGCATAAGGCGAGGCGCCCTCCTCGCCTTTCTTGTTTTCGGGGCCACGCTTTGCCCGAGATGATACGGCGATTGATTCTCGGCGGGTTCCGGGCCGTCGCGTGCCGCTGCAAGGGGCTCGTGTCACTGATTCCCGTTCGGAGTTGGCGCCTGCCGGGAAGATCAGACAGGGGGCGCCACGGGCCGTAACGACATCGCTAAGAGGAGGTGGGCGAATGGGCACTAGGAGGCCGCGTGTGCCGGACCGTGATCCCCCCCAGAGATGCCATCGTGGGTCGGGACAGCGATGCCTTGGCCATTTAAGTGACAGGTATCGTTGAGGAGAGCGAGGTGGGCTGTGTCACCGTTGAACAGGATCTCGGTCACGGCGGTGTTGTCAGTCTTGATCCGAAACAGGCGATTCAAGTCGAGACCCAGGATATGGCACAGGTAGACCTTGATCACGCCGCCGTGCGTCACGATAAGAGGGTCGCCCTCTATGTGAGATCTGCGGAGGCTCTCGATGGCCTCCACCGCTCGCTGCTGGAAGGCACGTATCTCCTCTCCCCCAGGTGGAGAAGAGACGTCAAGGGGACGATCGAGCCACCGATCGTACAGGTCGCCGGACGCGGTCCTGATCTCGGTGGCGGTTTTTCCTTCCCATTCTCCCAGCCGTATCTCCCGAAGGCCATCAATGGATCGAGGCGCAAGGCCGGCGGACTCGCCGAGGATGGTCGCAGTGTCCAGGGCGCGCCGGAGGGGACTGGTGTAGAGGGCAGTGAACGGTCGGCCCTTCAGTCTCGCGGCGAGGAGCGCGGCCTGAGCCTTGCCTCTATCGCTCAAGCCGGGGTCGAGATTTCCCTGGATCCGACGCTCTTGATTCCAGATCGATTCTCCGTGACGGATGAGGAGCATGGGTTTTGCCTCTGATGACCTTTTGCGCCATTCGCCACCGGGCCGGAACGCCATGACTCCGGATGGCGCGGAGGTCACCGGCTCATCTCCACGCGGGAAGCACTAGTGCCGTTCCAACTTGTTGCGGCTAATCTCTGACACTTGTCCTGCTAAGAACTGCCGAACTCCCGAACCTCACCATTTTGGCGTAAATAGTTGGAACGGCACTAACCGGCCGTCCTCCCATCGCGATTCCTTCTTGCCCGACTGTCAAGGCGTCTCGGTCGCCGGGGCGTGGGTTCTCTTGCCGAGTCCGTTCGTTAGACCTCAATGAACTCCAACTGAGGCGCAGGCGAGAGTTCCCCCTCCGCCTGCAACATGGTGAAAAAGTGACGCATCCCGTCGAGGTGGCGTGGTGTCAGGTCGAAGGAGAGGCGTTCTTTCAGATAGGTCGAACAGGCCTCCCGGCTCAGTCCGACCCGAAGATGGACTGCCTCACAGATATCATCGAGCCGCGCGATACTGTAGCCCTTCGAGCAGAGCAGGGCATGGTGGAGCCGGTGAGTCTCCTCTCGGTGCTCACGGTAGAAGTCGCGGCGGACCGCCCAGATGGCGAAGACGAAAGGCAGCCCGGTGAGCTCCTTCCACGCCTCACCTAAATCGAGGGCGTATGGGAGTTGTCCTCTGGCTCGAAGCGCCGGGTCGCCGATCATCAGGATCCCGGCGATGTGCTCCGGCAACGAACTGATGGACTGTGCCTCGGCGTGGAGGTACTGAGGAGACACGCCGAATCTTCTCTTGAGGAGGATCTTCACAAGAAATATCGACGTCAGTGAGTCCTTGTTCAGGAGGACGACCTTCCCATCGAGTTCGGCGGGACGTACGCGGCTCAAGAACAGGACGCTCTCGACCGGCCCGTCGGAGGCGATCGCCAGGTCCGGGAGGATCAGGTAGCGATCTGGATGGCGGGCGTATTCGATCGCGGAGATGACCGAGATGTCGAGATGACCTTCTCTGAGCATGAGGTTCAGCTCGGCCGGCGTCCCGTCAACGATCCGGCAGACTGCGGGGATTGCCCCCTGCTCGATCCCGTAGTAGATCGGTTCGCAATTGATGTACTTGACCCTTCCTATGCGTGGCTCCATGGCGTTCTTCACTAGCCGCGATATCGGATCTTGCCGTCCACCATACTCAGGACGACCGATTTCT
>CAZCMC010000140.1:0-5066 GCA_964499665.1 uncultured bacterium
GAAGCCACGGCGACCATTGCGCCAGACCCCGCGCACGTGGCACACATTGCGCCGATCGCCAAGGGACGGCTTGAGCGGGTCCATGTGCAGGTCGGCGATTCGGTGACCCGAGGCGCCCCGCTCTTCGAGTACGACAACATCGAGCTGGGGGAATCGGTGGGGGACTACCTGGGCGAGTTGGCCGATCTTCAGAAAGACCTGGCCCAGGTCGAAGTCTCCCGGAAGTCGTGGGAACGTGCCCGATTGCTCCTGGAAAAAGAAGCGATCGCCCGGAAAGAGGCCGAGGTGCGGGAGGCGGAGTACCGTGGCGCCGAGGCTGCGGCCGCGAACCGGCGCGCCAAGATTGCCAGAGCCAAGGAAAAGCTGTATCGCTTCGGGATGATCGACGAGCAGATCAAGGCACTCTCGGCGGAACACAACCCACCGGTCCATCGGGAGGCCTCCTATACCACGGTCCGGGCGCCCATTGCCGGCGTGATCATCACGCGTGAGGGAGCGCCTGGCGAGGTAGTCGGGCCCGAGAAGGCGCTCCTGTCGATCGCTGACCTGTCTAAAGTCTGGACGCTGGTGGACATCTACGAGAAGGACCTGGCCCATGTTCGTCGTGGGGCGCCCGTCGAAATCATGGTGGAAGCGTACCCGGATGAGACCTTCCGGGCCACGATCGGATACGTGGGCGATGTCGTCGATCCGCAGACGCGAACCACCAAGGTACGAGTGGAGATCCCGAACCCCCAGCGCAAACTCAAACCCGGGATGTTCGCGACAGTGCGGCTTCGGGTCCAGGCCGCGCCTGGCTCCGTTTCAGTCTTCGCCATCCCCTCCTCGGCGATCCAGCAGGTGGATGGCCAGCCGGTTGTCTTCGTCAAGAAAGACTCCACGACCTTCGAACGACGGAAGATTAAGCTCGGGGTCACAATGGGCGACCTCGTTGAGGTCGCCGAGGGCCTGAAGGGCGACGAAGAAGTGGTGACCGCGGGAAGCTTCGCTCTGAAATCCGAGCTGCTCAAGGAACGGATCGGTGAGGGGCACTGACCCCCAGAAGGATAGATCATGCTGGAGCGCATCTTTGAGTTTTCCCTTCGGAACCGATTTCTTGTCCTGATCCTGACCGCTTTCCTCGTCATCGGCGGGATCGCAGCCCTGCGAGATCTGCCGATCGATGCCGTTCCGGACATCACGACCGTCCAGGTGCAGATCCTCACCAGGACGGCGCCGATGGGGCCCGTGGAGGTCGAACGGTACATCACCTTCCCGCTCGAGGCCGCCATGAGCGGCTTGCCGGACCTGCAGGAACTGCGTTCCGTGAGTCGATTCGGCCTGTCCGTCGTGACCGTGGTCTTCAAAGACCACGTCGATGTCTACTTCGCCCGGCAAATCGTGGCCGAGCGGCTACTCGCGGCGAAGGAGCAGATCCCGCCAGGCTTCGGGGCGCCGCAGCTCGGGCCGGTGACCACGGGGCTCGGCGAGGTCTACCAGTTCGTCGTGAGAGGCGACGGCTACACCCCCATGCAGTTGCGGGAGATCCTCGACTGGCAGATCGCCTACAGGCTCCGGGGGGTCCCGGGGGTCACCGAGGTCTCGCCGGAGGGCGGGTATGCCAAGCAGCACCACGTGGTGGTCGATCGAAAGCGGCTGGTCTCATATCGAATCCCTATCGGTCAGGTCTTTGAGGCCCTAGAAAAGAACAACGCGATCGCTGGCGGCGGCTACATCGAGCACAACGGCGAGGCCTACGTAATTCGGGGGGAGGGGTTGGTCGAACGCCCGGAGGATCTGTCCCGCATCATGGTGGGCATGGGGCCCGGCGGCACGCCGATCACCATCGCGCAACTGGGGCAGGTCAAGATCGACGCCATGCCGCGGATCGGCGCCGCAACCAGAAACGGCGAGGGCGAGGCGGTCATCGCCATGACCCTGATGCTGCGGGGCGCTAACGGGCGCGTGGTGGCCGAGCGGGTCAAACAGGAGATCGAACGGATGAAGCCCAGCCTACCGCCCGGGATCATCATCGAGCCGTTTTACGACCGGTCCGATCTCGTCAACAAGGTCATCCGGACGGTCACGACCAACCTCATCGAGGGGGCCCTGCTGGTCATCGCCGTGTTACTCCTGCTCCTCGGCAACCTTCGGGGCGGGCTGATTGTCGCGTCGGCGATCCCCCTCTCCATGCTCGCGGCGTTCACAGGGATGATCCAGGCCGGGATTTCCGGGAACCTCATGAGCCTGGGCGCCATCGACTTCGGGCTCATCGTGGACGGGGCGGTGGTGATGATCGAGAACATCGTCCGCCATCTGGCAGAGAAACGAGCCGCGCGACCCGAGGAACGTGGCCTCGTCATTTTCAGGGCCGGCCGCGAGGTCCTGCGGCCGATCTTCTTCGCCGTCAGCATCATCGTGATCGTCTACCTCCCGATCCTGACGTTACAGGGCGTCGAGGGGAAGATGTTCCGGCCGATGGCGCTGACGGTCATCTTCGCCCTCGTGGGCTCGCTGATCCTCTCCTTCACCCTCATGCCGGTCCTGGCCTCCCTCTTCCTTCGCGGGCGGATCGCCGAGGGCGAGACCTGGCTGATCCGCAAAGCCAAAGCCCTGTACCTCCCTCGACTGCGCTGGTGCATGGGCCACCCGAAAATCACCGCTGGAGTGGCAGCAGGAATCTTCGCGATGAGCTTGACACTCGTGCCGTTCCTCGGGGGCGAATTCATTCCGCAACTGGATGAGGGTGATATCGTCATCCAGGCCTGGCGCCTGCCAAGTATCGCGCTAGGCGAGTCGCTCAGGAGCACGCTCGAGATCGAGCGCACCCTCCTCCGCTTTCCCGAGGTGCGGCAGGTCGTCTCACGTACCGGGACGCCGGAGGTGGCCACCGACGTCATGGGGATGGAACTCTCCGACATCTTCGTCAGCCTCCGTCCACACAGCCAGTGGAAGACTGCCCGGACGAAAGATGAGCTGATCGCCAAGTTCGCGGCTGGCCTATCATCCGAGGTTCCTGGTGTGGGAATCGGCTTCACCCAGCCGATCGAGATGCGGTTCAACGAGATGATCGCGGGCGTCCGATCCGACGTCGCCTTGAAGATCTTCGGGGACGATCTGAAGGTGCTGAAAGAGAAGGGCGAGCAAGCGGCCCGGATCCTGCGGCAGATTCCGGGCGGCCAGGATGTCCGTGTCGAGCAGGTTTCCGGCCTCCCCGTCCTGCGGATTCAGATCCAACGGGACCGCATCGCCAGGTACGGGATCAACGTCGCCGATGCCTTGGCAGCCGTGGAGGCGGCGGGCGCCGGTCGGGTGGTGGGGACGGTCTTCGAGGGTCAGCGACGCTTCCCGCTTGTCGTCCGAACCGTCGGGAGCGGCCCTACAGACCTCCCCTCCTTTCGAGACTTGCCGGTGGCCGCGCCGAACGGTGCCCTCATTCCCCTCGCCCAACTGGCCTCGATCGTTGTCGAGGAGGGGCCAGCCCAGGTGAGCCGCGAAGACATCAGCCGACGGATTGTCGTGGAGGCCAACGTGCGCGGTCGGGACCTGGGCTCCTTCGTGCGCGACGCGCAGGCACGCATCGCCCGAGACCTCAAACTCACAGCCGGATATCATGCAAAGTGGGGTGGTCAATTTGAGAATCTGGAGCGGGCGAGCCGGCGCCTCGCGATCGTCGTCCCCCTGTCCCTGTTCCTGATCCTCGTCCTGCTCTACATGACCTTCAACGCCGTCCGACCCGCCCTCCTGATCTTCTTGAACGTCCCGCTCGCGGTCACCGGAGGCGTGGCGGCCCTGGCCGTTCGCGGCATGCCGTTCAGCATCTCCGCGGGAGTAGGCTTCATCGCCCTGTTCGGTGTCGCCGTCCTCAACGGCGTGGTCCTGATGAGCTATATCCTACAGCTCCGGCAAGAGGGCCTTCCTCCCGCAGATGCAGCGATCAAGGCCGCCGAAGTCCGCCTGCGACCGGTGTTGATGACAGCCCTTGTCGCCAGCCTGGGGTTCGTCCCGATGGCCCTCTCCAGTGGAGTCGGGGCCGAGGTGCAGCGCCCGCTGGCCACGGTCGTGATCGGCGGGCTCATCACCTCCACACTCCTCACCCTCTTCGTGCTTCCAACGCTCTATCATTGGCTCGAACGTAAAACGGCGGAGTCTTGAAAAGGAGCAAATACAATGTCTGTCGTCGCACGCTCACTTTCACTTTTCGTCCTGGGTGGGTTGTGTGAGATCGGCGGAGGGTATCTCGTCTGGTTGTGGTTAAGGGAAGGAAAAGGGTTGCTGATCGGAGTATTGGGAGCAGTGGTGTTGATCCTGTATGGCGTTATTCCGACGTTTCAACCGTCCCATTTCGGGCGCGTCTACGCAGCCTACGGCGGGATCTTCGTCATTCTCTCTATTATCTGGGGCTGGTTGATAGCTCAAGAGGTCCCGGATGCGTTTGACCTCCTGGGTGGCGCCATCTGCCTGATCGGAGTCTTCGTCATCATGTACTGGCCGAGAACCTGAGAAGTTTGCTTCTTCTTCGAATGCCAACTCGAGACAGTGCGACCGGACAGCATTTTCTTGACAAGCCTGAAACTCAATGGTAGCGTGTGGCCTGAGGCTGGATCTCCGAAAGGTCAGTGTACGATGCGACAATCACGTAGGCTAAGTCGGGCACTCTTGAGATGCTTCGCGATCAGCGCAATAGTTGCGATCGCCTTCGCTTGCCCCATGGGCATGATTGCTCATGCGCAAATGTCGCAGATGATGGGCCACGACATGTCCACCCAGAGCTTAGAAGGAATGTGTCCTCTGTCCTGCGGTGTTCCTCAAGACCCTGCTGGTGTTGGATCGAACGGATTTGCCCTCGGACCACTTCCGGTTTACCTCGACCTCAACCCTACTTCCACGATTCGGCCCATCTTCCACCCCCCCACTCTCGCCTGATCTCTCTCTACAAGACCTGAACGTTTCCGGTCGCCACGCCCACGCTCGGGGCGCTTGACGCGCCGTTGTCGGCGTATTCTTCCCCTCACCCTAACCCTCTCCCCAGCTTGGGGAGAGGGGACAGTGCGGGCGCCCTCTCTCTGCTTACCTAGGGGAGAGGG
>CAZCMC010000141.1:0-5035 GCA_964499665.1 uncultured bacterium
CGGCTCGGCGGAAACTACGGTCTGCTGTGGGAGCTCACCGACCTGTATCGGGATCTCCTCCGTCGTCCCCTTTCTGATGATCTTCACGACAGAGGTCTGGCCTATCGGGGTCCTCCCCACCTTCCGCTGTAGATCGCGCACATTGTCAATCGTCATGCCGTCGAAGCCTGTAATGATATCGCCGGGCCTCAGGCCGGCCCGCTCGGCGGCCTGTTTCGGGACCATGCCGTTCACCAGGACCCCCTTCGTCCCTTCGACGCCCAGGGCCTGCGCCAGAGTCGCTGTCAGCTCCTGGATGGAGACGCCGAGGAACCCCCATCGGATTTTCCCGTACTCCTTCAATTCAGGGAGAAACGTCTTCGCCAGATTGATCGGGATGGCGAACCCGACACGGCGGTTCGGCACGGTGGCGGTGTTGATCCCAACAACCTCGCCCCTGAGGTTCAGGAGTGGACCGCCGCTATTGCCGGGGTTGATCGCCGCATCGGTCTGAATAAACTCATCATACGGGCCGCCGGCCCCCAGGGCCCGGCCTTTCCGGCTCACCACACCCATCGTGACCGAGTGGTCAAGACCGAACGGATTCCCGATGGCAAGCACCAGCTCACCCACCTTGAGCGTGTCCGAATCGCCAAGGGGAAGGGCGATCAGGGGACGGGGAAGATCGACCTTCAGCAGGGCGAGGTCGGTGCGCGCGTCCCGACCGACCACGGTGGCCAGGGCCTTCTCTCCCCCGAAAAGCTCCACCTCTATCTGGCCGGAGCGACCCAGAACGTGCTGGTTTGTGATCAGATAGCCATCAGGGTGAATGATGAAGCCCGAACCGATCCTCGGCCGCTCCTCCGGGAGTTGGGGATGTTCGTTGGGCAGTTCCCGATTCACGTCTCGATTCTCGAGAAGGCCAACCTGGACCACCGATGGCCGCAGTCGCTCAGCCAGCCTCGAAAGCGCGTCACTGAACTGGAGAAGTTCAGCGGAGCCGGCGGGGATCGATCCGTTGTCGATCCACAGGCCTGGCGCGGCAGCCCAGGCGCTAGAAGCGCCGAGCAGGAGCCACTGCATCAGCGCCACAATCAAAAGGGAACGCCCCCGCGTCGCGGGGCTCGCCACTAAATCTACTCCAGTCATCGGGCTATCTCCTCTCTCGTTCAGGATCATGTGAGAAATCTCGTGGCGGCTGCGAGATCGCTGGTCATCTTCCGGAGAAGCGTCCGATACCGATCCCCCGCAGGCAGGAGTTCAACCGTTCGCGCCTCCAAGCCGGTCTGCCGGAGGCGCACCGTCAACCGCTCCTCGGGCAGCATCCCCAGACCATGCTCGGCCCACTCGACCGCCGCCACACCATCCCCTTCCAGATACTCTTCCAGACCCAAAGTCACGAGCGCCTCCGGCGTCTCTATACGGTACAGATCGATATGATAGAGAGGAAGGCGTCCGAGATATCGGTGCATGATGGTGAAGGTCGGGCTGCTCACGTGAGCGGCTGGATCGACGCCGAGCCCTGCAGCCAGCCCTGCGACGAACACCGTCTTGCCGGATCCCAGCTCGCCGATGAGGGCGATCAGATCGCCCGCGCAGGCGTGTCTGCCCATCACCTCTCCCAGGGCGCGCGTCTCCTCAGGTGATGTGCAGACACAGAGGGCCGTTGGCCCCTCCGGGGGCAGGTCGATCATTGCCGCCGAGCAAGCCCGGATCGATGTGCCGCCTGCTCCACCGCCCCCGCCACGGCCCGGTGCACCTCGATATCGAGCAACCCCGGCACCAGCTCACCCTCGGGCGCCCTGGACGCGATGGTTTCGGCCGCGGCGATCTTCATGGCGTTATCGATCGTCCGCGCGCGGGCATTCAGCGCCCCGCGGAAGAGGCCGGGGAAGGCCAGCGCATTATTCACATACCGACCGTCCGTGGCAAACGCGGCGCCCGCGGCCAGGGCGTCCTCCGGCCGTATCTCCGGATTCGGATTGCTGAGGGCCAACACGACTTGTCCGCTGCGCACCATTTCTGGCTTGATGAGATCCGGAGAACCGGTCGTGGCGATGACGATGTCAGCGAGCGCCATGACGTCTTCCATCGTTTCCCGGCGGCCACCCGCCTTCTCCAATCGTTCCATCGCTTCCGGCTTGAGGTCGTTTCCGATGAGGCGCTTGACGCCATAGGAGAGCAGCAGCCCCGAGATCCCTGTGCCGGCGGCGCCCAGGCCGACGATTCCAATGGTCTGATCCAGCAGGGAGATCTTGGCCAGGCGACAGGCATTCAGGAGGGACGCGAGGACCACCACCGCCGTGCCGTGCTGGTCGTCGTGCATCACGGGTATGTCCAGCGCCTCATCCAGTCGACGCTCGATCTCGAAACAATCAGGCGCCGCCACATCCTCCAGATTAATGGCCCCAAAGGTAGGGGCGATCGCCTTCACCACCTCCACGAAGTGATCCACCCCCCGGTCCTCGAGCAAGATCGGCACGCCATTGACCCCGGCCAGCCGATCCAAAAGAACCGCCTTCCCCTCCATGACCGGCATCCCTGCCACCGGGCCGATGGCGCCGAGACCGAGGATCGCGGTGCCGTTCGTGACGATGGCGACCGTGTTGGCGATGGAGGTGTACTCGTAGGCCTTTTCACGATCAGCCTCAATCAACCGGCACACCGAGGCCACGCCCGGGGTATAGATCTTTCGGAGGTCGGCAATACTTTCCAGCGGATAGCGGCTCTTCATCCCGATCTTCCCGCCGAGATGGCGTCGCAGCACCTCATCCACCACCTCGATGACGATAATCCCTTCGAGCTGCGTGACCGCGCGCAGGATCTCTCGGAGGTGACTCTCATCATCGACATAGATGGAGATGTCCCGGGTGTTGTGGGTGAGGCCAAGGCTCACTGTCTCGATCTCCCCCACACTCCCGCCCTCCTGCCCGATGGCGGTGCAAAACTTCCCCAGGTAGCCAGGCGCATCCTTGATCAGGACCTTGAGCGTCTTTTCCAGCTTGTCGGCATTCTTCTCGATCTGCATCGCGGCTCCCTCGACCCCCTCCTTCGCTCTCAGCGTTCGACTCTCAGCTCCCCCGCCTTCAGTCGCCGAATCGCATCCGGGACCTGTGCCATCAGGTCAGAGGCCAGCATCGCCTCCTGGCCAACCGCCTCGGCCGCCAGATCTCCGGCCAAGCCGTGCAGATAGACCCCGGCCCTGGCTGCCAGGCCGGGGTTCACCCCCTGAGCCAGGAGGCCGGCGATCAGGCCGGTCAGCACGTCACCTGTCCCCCCGGTTGCCATGCCGGGGTTGCCCGTCATATTGATCGCCACCTGCCCATCCGGGTCTACGACGAGTGTCCGTCCCCCCTTCAACACAAGGTGCACCCTGAAACTGGTCGCCACCTTTTGGGCGATCGGAATTCGGTTCTGCGCCACCTCCTCTCGGCTGATGCCGAGCAGTCGGGAAAGCTCGCCGGGGTGCGGGGTGAGGATGAGCGGGGCGGTGGCCTTCGCAAGCGTCTCGAGTTTCGGAGCCAGCGCATTGATGCCGTCCGCGTCCACCACCATCGGGACCCTGACCGTGCTCACCAACTCCCGTACCAACTCGGATGTCTCGGGATGGGTCGAGAGGCCAGGGCCGATCGCCAGGGCCCGCTTCCCTTCCATCAGGGTCAGGATCTTACCCCAGGCGGCCAACGCAACCGTCCGCTCCCTCGTCTCTGGCAGCGGCTCCGTCATGACCTCGGTGAGCTTCGCCTCCATCATATCGTTCAGGCTCTCGGGAAGGCCAAGCGTCACCAGCCCAGCCCCAATCCGAAGGGCAGAGAGCGCGCACATCGCCGCGGCTCCGGTCTTGCCGGGCGAGCCGGCCAGGACCAGCACGTGGCCGTAGGTCCCTTTGTGGGCGTCCGGCTCACGGGGCGGGAGGGCACCCGCAGCCTCCTTCGGTTCCAGAAGCGAGACCTCCAGGCTCGCGTCAGAGAGGAGCTGACGGGGAAGCCCGATATCCACGATCGCGACCCGGCCGGCGCGCGAGGCGGCCGGGAAGAGGACGAGACCCCGCTTCGGGAGGCCAAAGGTGATTGTCAAGGTCGCATTGATGCTCGGTCCGGGAATCCCGCCCTCGTCGCTGCTAAGGCCGGATGGGATGTCCAAGGCCACGATCGGCCGCCCCGCTTGATTCAGGAGATCGATCGCTTCGGCGAGGAGGCCCTTGGCCGCGCCCGTGGTGCCGGTGCCCAGGAGGGCGTCCACGATCAGGTCGGCGTTTCCGACCGCCTCTCGAATCGCCTGGAGGTCGTGGCTCGTCGTGACCTCGTGGATCGGGATCTTCAGACGTTTCACAATCTCCAGATTCGTCCTGGCATCCCCCTTCACCTCACTTTTCTTTGCGAGCAGGAAGACCTCAACAGCCATCCCCCGGTCGAAGAGGTGGCGGGCGACGACCAGGCCATCGCCGCCGTTATTCCCCTTGCCGCAGGCGATTGCGACGCGCGATGTATTGAGACGAGGGAACGAGCGATCCATCTCCAAGACCGCCTGAAGCCCGGCGTTCTCCATCAGAAGCAGTGAAGGAATGCCAAACTCTTCCGTCGCTCGCCGATCCAGCTCCCGCATCTGACTTGCCGTTGCGACCTTCATCTCCATCCGCCTCTCACCGCACGAACGCGCTCAAGACCCGTCCGTCGCAATCACAAACGCGAGGGCGTAGTCGCCGTCGTGGGTCAGGCTCACCAGCGTCCGTTTGATCCCAAGGCGGGCAGCCGCGTCCTGCGCCCGCCCAGAGAAGACCACGCTGGACGGCCGACGGCCGCCGCCCACGATCTCCACTTCCCGCCACGCGACCCCTTGCCCCCACCCGGTGCCAAGCGTCTTGAACACCGCCTCTTTAGCGGCGAATCGGGCCGCCAGATGCCGCTCAGGGAACGGGTGGCGACGAAACCGCTCCCGTTCCGCCGGTGTGAAGAGACGATCAAGCAACCGACCTCCGTGCCGTGCCATCGCCCGCTCAAATCGATCGATCCGAACGAGGTCGGTCCCAATCCCGATCACCATGGCCGACCCTCCC
>CAZCMC010000142.1:0-4890 GCA_964499665.1 uncultured bacterium
CCGTTGCCGACCCGCTTGGTCTGCATCGGCTGCCCCTTGCCGCAATTGGGGATGGGGTAGAGGCGGAAATCATTGCCCACGGCGTCCACCTTCATCAGGTAATCTTTCGTGTCGGCCATGATCCCGCCGTTGCAGAACAACTCCCCGACCTGGCCCTGCTTGATCTCATAGACCTTCATAGCGGAGATCCTGAAGTTTTCGCGTGACTCGGCGATCGATGGGGTCCGGTGCCCGACGAGGTAGTAGCCCTGTGTCACCTCCCGGATGATCTCCTGGGGGTCTCGATCGCCGGGGCCGAAGACGGTGTTCGACATCCTGATCAACGGAACCAGCGAGGCGTCGGTCGCCTTGTACGACCCGTTCGGTTCCACGCCGAGGATGGCCGCGGTCTGGCGACTGTTCATAAAGCCGGTGAAGACGCCATGGTCGATATGCATCACGCGTTTCGCAGGCGTCCCCTCATGGTCGTATCTGTAGTGGCCGAAGCCGGGGAGGGACGGGTCGGAGAATGCGGAGACCAGCGGCGAGGCGATCGTCTTGCCGACCTGAGTGTGGTGCAGGTTCCGAAGAAGCCAGCTCCGCCCGGCATACGATGCCTCCATCTTGATGGCGCGATCCAACTCGGTCGGGTGGCCGACGATCTCGTGGACCTTCAGCGTGTTATAGTGAGGGTCGGTCACGACCACCACCTCCTGCTCGGTGGCCTTGAGCGGGCGGGCGTTGCACAGGCTGACGGCGTCTTTGGTCAGGTTCGCGCAAAAGGTCGGGAAGTCTGGAAAACGGATGAATTCCTCCTGCACCCCCCTCGTTAAGACCTCCCACCCGCGCTGGTGTCCACTATAGTCGTACAGCTCCTGGGCGCCTGATGCGCCATGTGCGACCAGATAGCAGGATCCCTGGGTCACGGCAAAGCTCTGATCGATGTTGGCGCCCTCGGAGCTGCAGAACAACTCCCGGCTCAAGAGCGTGAAAGCCGAGATGGACGTGTACTGCACATGAGGGTCCAGGGCAGAGCAGGCCCGGGAGGTCTCGGTGGTGAGGGCGACCAGCTCGTCCAAAGGCACGGAACGGGGATCGACCTCGAAGACGGCCGGGACGACCTCCTGGTGGAGGTCGATCGGAGCCAGGCTGGTGCTGGCCACCGCATCGGCCAGCGATTCGAACTCTGCCCTCATCGCCGCCTTTCGCTCGGCATTGGCCCGAGCTCGGTGGTGGGCGTGGCGGAGCCCTTCTTTCACGAGCTGATGCAGCCGATCCAGATCCGCTGCTCCAAGCAACCGCCCGAAATAGCCTGGCGCCACCATGCCGTCACCGGACAGCGCGCGGATGCCGACCGCGAAGCCATAGTCCCTGCTACTGTGCTTGCTCCCCCCGTTTTCTGCCGCGGCGGACTGCGCCTCATCGACCTCCACTCGAATGTCGGCATAGCGGCACCCGCGAAGGGTCTTGCGATACCGGGTGGCGAGGTCGAAGATCATCGGCTTGATTCGATCGATGATCTCCACGGTGATTGGTTGTGTTGGCATAAGCACTCCTCCCGGTCACGGGTCGAAGCATGTCGTGGAGGTCACGGCGCATCATTATACTCCAGCAGACTCAGAGGAGGGAAGCGTCTTTTCCTCAACGTTCGCCAGGGCCGGTAGTGTCCTAATTTGAGCCGCGCTGAAAGCAAGTTTTCAGGCACCCAGGAGCGATCTGCGACCTTCCTCTCGCCATTGAGTGTGTCCGTCCCACTCCCGTGCTGTACCGAATGCATGACGAAGGCACCCAACAGCCACGCTTCAGCCGAGGCTCAATGTCGACTGCAACCATGCCACGCGCCATCGCCTGCATGCGGTAGTGAGCTGGACTCTACCGATTCATCGCCCACACGACGTCGAACAACAGCGGCTTGGGGGGCCACTTTTCCCGAAACAACCTTTGCCACCTGTGGTACAGCTCGTGGTCTACCATTGGTAGCGAGAGATACCGGCAGGATCGACTTCAAGCCGGTCCCCAGCACGGATCTCGAGATGGAGGTAGACCTGGTCCTCCTCGCGATGGGATTCCTGGGTCCGGAGCGGAACGGGATGCTCAGCCAGCTTGGAGCCAAGCTGACCGACCGTGGCAATGTCTGGCGCGACGAGAACTGGATGACCAGCGTTCCAGGAGTCTTCGCAGCAGGAGATATGCAGCGCGGCCAGTCATTGATCGTGTGGGCCATCGCCGAACCCCGCAGCGTCGCCCCCGGCTAGGTTGTCATTGCGAGCGACAAAATAAGCCGAAGCCCTGAGCAAAGCGAAGGGGTGGCAATCTCGTAGCGTTTGAACTCGACCGTTATCTCTCATGGGCCGCTCCGACCTTCCCGCCCCCCTCCCCTAACCCCAACAGACCTTCCGTTCGCACTGAGGAGGCGCGGTGTTTTCGCGCCGTCTCGAAGTGCGGGTTCCGCTCACCCTGATCCTTCGAGACGGGGCACCAAGCCGCGCCTCCTCAGGAGGCCCGGAGGGTCGTATGCCCCTCACCCGGAGGAAGCCTATAGGGCCCTATGCCGTTCACCCCGAGGAGGCCCGGAGGGTCGTCTCGAAGGGAATGCCTGCGCTCTTGCCACCGGTGCCTGAATCGGGTATGCTTCTTTTCAGCCCCCAGGAGGTGACCATGAACTATCAAGGGTACATCGTGCGGGATCCCAAGATTTGTGGTGGGGAGCCAGTCATCAAAGGCACGCGAGTGACCGTGCGGACAATCTTGGCGAGTCTGGCAGAAGGAGCAAGCATTCAAGAAATTCTTGAGGACTTTCCCACGCTGACAGAACCCGACGTGCGCGCAGTGATTGCGTTCGCCGCCACATCGGCAGAGGAAGACCTGCCTGTCCCGAGCATCCCGAACATCTCGTGAAGCTCAAACTCGACGAGAACCTGCCGGCCCGGCTTGCCCGTATTCTCACTCAACTGGGACATGAGACCGATACCGTCCCGCAGGAAGGCTTAGCTGGCCGGAAGGATGATGAAATCTGGGCAGCGGCACAGGCAGCCGGGAGTTTCCTCATCACTCAGGATCTGGATTTCTCAGATCTCCGCCGCTTCGCTCCAGGAACCCACCACGGACTTCTGCTTCTGCGTCTCCGTGCGCCTGGTCGCGAGGCGCTCCTCAGACGGGTACTCGCGCTGTTTCAGACTGAACCGGTGGAAACATGGAGGCGCACGTTCGTGGTGGTGACGGACCACAAACTACGGGTTCGCCGTCCCAGACAGCCAGGAGACCAAGAGGGGTGAGACGCGATGGCGCTGAATGTCACGCGGACGTGCCTCCCCTGGCGAAACAGATCACACGGTCAGTGGCGATGACGCATCTGGCGCAGACGGAGGTCCTGTGGAAGCGGTTAAGGCGGCACCTGATACGGAACAAATAATCAGGCGAACGATCGAGCACCTGCAACGGCGAGTACGCATACGACAAGCGGTGCTTTTCGGGGCTCACGCCCGCGGCGAGGCTGATGCCTGGAGCGATGTGGACCTGGCCGTGATCTCCCCAGATTTCGCGCGGATGAGCCATCGAAAGGTGATGGATCTGCTCGTCGAGACCGTGCTGGAGACCGATTCGTCTGTCGAGATCCGACCCTACACGCCCAGGGATCTCAAGGAAGCCAGGCCGACCAATTTCCTCGGTCACATCCTTGCCGAGGGGAAAGTGGTGTACAAAGACGGAGAATTCTTCCTGTAGCCGCCCGCGGCTAGGTTGTCATTGCGAGCGACTGAAAGGCCTGCCCTGAGCCCCGACGAAGGGAGCGTGGCAATCTCGTAGCGTTTGAGCTCGACCATCACCTCATGGGCCACTCCGACCTCCCCGCCCCCCTCCCCTAGCTTGTTGTAATCGCGTACATCTCGCCTGACGCCCCTCCTTTGAAGTAAGGAAGGGCGCGGCGACTCCTCCTGCTCCCCTCCTTTGTAAGGAGGGGCGCGGGGAGGTAGAAAGCTTGCCGGCTTACACGAACCAAGGCCCCCCCACTAGGCCCAGCCTCTGGATGCCTCTACCCCTCCTTGCCTCCCCTTACAAAGGGGAGGAATCTGAAGGGCGCCCACACAAAAGCCTGAAGAGCCTTCTATCCTATCTTGCCCCAATGACTGAGGCGATTTCGCACCCGACTCCAGCTTTCCGATGTACACATACCTCCAGAAAGTTCGCTGCCCGATTGGAACGAAAATCTGGCGGAATCCGTTGAAGTAGAATCGCTCCGCTTGAAAGCCTTGGAACGCGGGATCTCGCAAGATGCGGGACCACGTCCTTCGGAGCAGAGTGTATCAATGGGTCAAGATCGAGGTCAAGGAGCAACGCGGTTGCCCCTGATTCTAGCGGATGGCGGTAACGAGGAAGAGGGGTGAGGCCAAAGTTGGTTGAAGGCATCATGGGCCCAGGAGAGGGCGGAGAGCGTCGAACGTGCCGTTAACCGGCGCGCCGCTCGCGGCGTGGCCGTGTTGAACGGACGGTGGGACGAGCGGAACCCTTTCGGTCGCGAAGCAACCCGCGCAGCGCCTGGTTCACGGCGCGGTCGTTCGGGAACACGCGCGCAACTTGTGGCTCTAGCACGACGATGTTCGATGCCTCAGACACCCGCGCTGCGTATTTCCCGCGAACAAGGGTTCCGAAGTCCGAGCGCCTATATTCCGGTCGGAGCTCGTCCGTGGTCTTTCGACTACTCTTCTTCATAGATTTTCCTTTCGGCCGCTGTCACCGGGCGTGCAGTGATGATTAAAAGGGTATGTTGGTCAGCTTACCCTGGTCTTCGCACCTCCCACGAATACAGCGATTCTCTCGGAATTTTGAGAACTTGTCAAGACGGCCTCGGCTCTCCTTCGAGCGCAACCAGCTTCTGCCAGATCCGCCGGGCGACGCCGATGGGCAACCGGTCCA
>CAZCMC010000143.1:0-4824 GCA_964499665.1 uncultured bacterium
GTCGCGTGAAGAAAGCTGGCGTCGCGGTAAAGGGAAAGTCTCGACCGTCCGGCGACTGCGCGATGCCGAAGTAGTCGCGTCCAGCCTTGGTCTCTTGATAACTGATGAACCCCACGGTCATCCCATCGGGGACCTTGGCGCCGCTCATGGCTTTCTGCTCATCGAGGTCGCGTTCAGCCACGGAATTGTAGTGGTCGTGGTCGAACGGCTTCAGGTCGATCTGGAGCTTTGCCACCTCCTGAGTCCTCCCACCCGCCAGGATGGTATAGCCATCAAACGCATGATGCCCCCCTACACCACTGATGCCGGCGTAGGCGATGTCGTTTTGCCCCATCTCCAGGGTGGGATAGCCGCCCACACCCAGGAGTTGCTTGGCCGCCTCGAACGTGAGGCGAACGGTGGTTGGCGCAATGGCATGCCCCGAAAGCGCCCCCCCGGAGCGGCCAGCCTTGATGAGCCTGCCATTCACCCCGACGTCGTTGCTGAGAAGGGCGTGAGTAACGGTCCCCTGGTATCCCAGGCTCTTCAGTATGACCTCCAGCTCGGTCAGTGGTACGGCGGGAAACGGGTTGTGGTGCTCAAGGACCTTCAGGCTCGACAGCCCGGGGATGCGCGCTTGTCTCATCGCGGTCGTCACACACTCCTCCATCGCCTTGGAGAAGAGGTGGGTGTCCCGGTCACGGATGCTGGAAGGGTCCACCCCGCATCCTATCCCGGCGAGCCTGACCCCCCGCTCTTTGCCTGGGGGTTGCTGAGAAAGGATGACCCCCGCATACCCCAGGCTCTGGGGCGCAATGCCGATCAGTTTCAACGGGTAGTAGATCGTTCGATCCTCGATCCGATCCGGGTGTGTCGTCACGTGCGCAGTGGAGAGCTTCCGGAGAGCCATCTCATGCGTGAAGAGGCGCTGCTCATAGACGAATCTGTCAAGGGCCTTCACCAACTCATAATCGTGTTGGTAGGCACGGCCCAGCGCGGCCGCTCCCAGTTTCAGCATATTGGCCTTTGCGACCTTTCGGTCAAATGGGGAGACCAAGCTGGCGAAAATATCCGTCGTTTCCGCAGGAGTGATCCTCGCCCGATTTCGATTCGTCCCTTTGGTATTGCCGCCCGTGACCACCATCGACATCTCTTCACCGCGCTCGACGAGATCCGCCACAGCGTCATTGAACGGCACGATGCCGGAGGAAGATGCCGCGTGTGTAGGGGTGCAGCGGATCTTCGGGGGGCGCTTAAAGAGCTGGCGGTGGGGGCTGCCGGCCAGGCGGCGGGTGAAATCCACGGCCACCTCGGCTTCTGTCGTCTGCCCCAGCTCGTGCGTGTAGGAGATGGCCACGTTGATGGTCGTCACCCGAGAGAGATCGACACCGCTTGCGGCGGCCTCGGCCACGAGCCGCTCGAACCCTGCCCAGAGGAAGGATTCGGCGTAAATCTCCTGAAGCCTTCCTGATTCCCAATATTGCTGCAGCGATTTGCCGCCTCCAGCGCTGGCCTCCTCCCAGATCGGCGGCGGGTTAAAGTTGGCAACTCCAGCAACCAGATAGACGGGCCGCGTCCCTTGGCTCATCAAGCTCTCCTCATTTCGTTCAAAAGAGCTCCTGACAATTGTGAACGTCTCTCGATTCGATTATGGCAGTTTTCGCAGTGGCGAGACATAGACTGTATCTGCATCAGGACCGAGCCGCTTTACCGATAATCGCTCGAGTGGGGTCGATCTCGTGCCGGAGAACGCGGAGCTCCTCAGACGTTGGCGGTTCAAGCTCCTCGACATTCTCCCCGACGAGTGGCGCGAACTCCATCTCCTTCAGCACCTCGGCCTCGCTGACGCCGCGCAGCACCCCGAGCAGGCTCATCCGCTTGCTCTGTTCATCGAACCCATAGAGGGCTTTGGATGTCACCACCCGCCACGGCCCCGTCCCCCTCGGTAACCCGGCCCGCTCACGCGCTCCCGGAGTTCCATCAAGATATCCGGGCGACGTCACGAAGTCCACCTTCTTCACGAACCGCCTCCGCTCGTGCATGATAACAATCACCGTCCGCCAGCATTGGGTGAGCACCTCGTTGGCTCCACCGCTCCCCGGAAACCGCTTCTCCGGGTGTGTGTAATCAGAGCCCAACATGGTGGAGTTGATGTTACCGAACTGGTCGATCTGGGTAGCGCCGAGGACGCCCAGATCGACCATGCCAAGCTGGGCCTGGGCGAAGATCGTGTTCATGTTGGTCCAGGCGAGCGACTTGTAGCAGTTGCGAGGTCCACCCATCGTGAAGCGAACAAAGGGGGTCTCGGGAAGCGGACCCACTGCGCCGAACTCGTACATCTGGACCATTCGAGGGGCGTGAAGACGCTGGGCCAGGATTGCGGCGATCTGCGGCATCCCATATCCGATGAAAACGATCTTGCCATCCTCCATCAAGCGGGCGCACTGGCAGATCATGAATTCCGACTCGGTAAAATCCCGCCCTATCAATGATACCCCTCTTTGATCGTCGCCTGTCGCTTGAGGTCCATGAGCTTCGCCACCCCCACGCGCTTCTCCAAAAACTCCTCGTGGGACGAGACACTGTGGATATACCTATCGAGATACGCGACCATCTTCTGCTCGTCACCCGAGGCGGCCATGTATTCCAGGAAGTGCTCGGTGTCCATCTCGTACACTCCCTGAGCTCCGCCCGGCAGGCAGCCGAACGGTGAATAGACCACAGCATCCACAAGATAAAACGGAATGGTCGTTTTCGATGGCTCCTTCCGGATGTCATCGGTCGTGATGATCTCTTCGGTCGAGATGATGGTCCGCTTGGAGGCCATCGCGGTCTCAAGCGGCGAGACCCCGGGGCCGAAGCAGCGGGCGTTGCCATAGATGTCACATTGATGGACATGCACCAGTCCTACGTCGGGGTTGACAGCAGGGACCAGCGCGATCGGCTTTCTGGTGAATGGATCCTGAACGACCTTGGCGCCGGAATAGGTCAGTGTGTCGGTGGCCAGCAGATTCCGGCTCGGCAGAAATGGAACCCCCATCGCTCCGGCGAGGTGGCGAAGCGTCAGGGTGCCGTTGGTCCACTCGGTGACTTTGATCCTCCCCTCCTCCACCGCCCTGCCGATGAGACTACCTAGCCCCAGGAATCCGACGTCGATCCCCCGCAGGCAACCTGCCGCCGCCAGCAGCGTACTCTCCATAAGGGTGAACTTGGCGGCGAACCAGAGGTTCTGTCTCCGTTGGCGGATGATCTCTCGAACAAGGGAGGCCGGACCGCGCGTGAAGGAAGAAAAGTCAAAGCTGACGTAGTCGCCGTCCTTCACGTAGCGTCGGACCGCTTCAGCTTCGGGCATGACCTTGTCCACCATCTCCCGCCGCTTCTCGGTCCGCATGAAGGCGCGGAGCTCGTCAGGATCCTCTACCGTGAACTCCCCGATCCCCGCCTGCAACACATCCATGATCAGCGGACTCCACACCCTCAACGCAATCTACTTCGTTTTATGAACGATGACCTCACCCTCCGTGATCTCGGGCGGACCTGCCATCAGCGGCGCCACAGCTTGCTTGACCCATTGTGCAGCCATCCGGTTAGATTCTTTCTCCTCGGCCTGGGTCTCAAAGACGCTGATAGAGACCAACACGCCATCCCCGGCGTTCAGGACGTAGTAGTCGAGGAATCCTGGCGCCTTGCTGATAATGGGCACAAAGCCCGCCTTCACCTGCCTCAGCACCTCTTTGGGTGACTTGGACTTGTACCGCCGTATAGTCACATACATTGTTTGCTCCTCTGTTGAAAACGGGTTAATGTGCGCTTGACCATATTCATGTAATCATCCAGGGGCGATGATACGGTGCAGCTACAGCCCGATGCTTTCGAGCACTTCCTCCACTGCCGTGTACGGGTCAAGCTCCCGATCGGCGATCCGCTCGATCAGCTCCTTCATGCTGCCGTTCCGCTTGAGCCGCTCGATGGTCCTGGCCATGAGCGTCTCCTGGAGCAACGTCAGGAACGCTCGCTCGCTTCGTTCGCGCCCCTTTTTCTTTCGCAGATCGCGCTCATCCAGGAACGCCTTGTGCTCGAAGATCGCATCCACCAGCTCCGCGATCCCTTTCCCCTTCGTGGCAACGGTCTTGTAGACCTTCGGCAACCATCCCCCCGTGTCCGGGGCCATGTGCAGCATCATCTCTAGCTCGGTGGCGGTCCGGTTGGCGCCCTCTCGGTCTGCCTTGTTCACGACAAAGATGTCGCCGATCTCCAGGATGCCGGCCTTGATCGCCTGAACTTCGTCGCCCAGCCCGGGGACCGATACCACCACGCAGGTGTGAGCGGTTCCCATCACCTCTACCTCGTCCTGGCCCACCCCGACCGTCTCGATCAGGATCACTTCTTTGCCTGCCGCATCCATGACATCCACTATATCGTTGGTGGCCCGGGCCAGCCCACCCAGATGGCCCCTCGTCGCCATGCTGCGGATGAAGACATCAGCATCAAGACTGTGGCGCTGCATCCGAATGCGATCGGCAAGGATCGCTCCGCCGGTGAAGGGGCTGGTCGGATCAACGGCTACAATCCCCACCGTTTTCCGCCGTTTTCGTAACTCATCTGTGAGCTGGTCGGTCAGGGTGCTCTTTCCGGAGCCTGGCGGGCCGGTAATCCCGATGATATAGCCTGAGCCGGTGTGGGGGTAGAGAGACTTGAGGGCGGCCCTTGCCTCGGAGGCACCGTTCTCAATCATGGTCATAAGGCGGGCCGCTGCGCGAACATCACCTTCGAGGATTTTGCGCGTGAGCTCCATGAGCCCTCATGACGAGTTTCAAACAGTGTTTGCGGGAGGGAAAATTATCA
>CAZCMC010000144.1:0-4790 GCA_964499665.1 uncultured bacterium
CTTCAATTGTCAAGCGTGTAACAGGGTGTTCATTTATCTCGGAGAGAATCCTTAGTGCTACAAAGGCAAAAACTCAAATTAGGACAGTACCCCGACGTTCGATCGGCTTGACCACCCTGCGGCCTCATGTTCGAGTCTATTGGCTGATCCTGGAAGATCGCGTCGCGACCGTAGCTCAGCCCGGATAGAGCGTTTGCCTGCGGATTGAATGTTGTTGGGAAAGGATAAGACGTATGCGCAGCAAAAAACGCCCGATTAAGTATCGAATCGTGCTCCGGTATAGTGAGGAGGACGAAGGGTATATCGCCGTTGTTCCGGAACTCCGAGGCTGTTCTGCCTGGGGAGAGACGGAGCAAAAGGCTCTTGAGGCCGTCAGGGAAGCGGCTTCGGTGTGGCTAGAAACGGCCAAGGCTAATAACATTGAAATCCCCGTTCCTCTTGATAGGGAAGCCGTCAGTGGCAGGTACGCGTTACGGATGCCCCCTGACCTCTATAGGGAACTGGCATTCGAGGCGAAGGCACAAGGGCTTTCGCTGAACCAATTCATCGTGCACAAGCTCTCACGAGCAGTCGGCTAACGATTTCCAGAAAGTATCTCTGACCTCGGGTTAAACGCGATAGAGTCTTATGAACAAAGGCTAGCGCCATTCCTTGGCGTGCAGCCCACTAACGCCTGGCATCGGAATATCCAAGCCGGGGACGCCCTAAGGTTCCGAATGTAGTCCGAGCCTTGGCGTTCCCGGCTTTTTTTGGCCCCGTGAAAGGGTAGGGAGTCAGGGATGCGCATGGCGGCGGGGCCTTCGAGCCTGGTGGAGACAGGCGAAGTACTGCTCAGCCCGTTGCGCCAGGGCGGCCTATGCGGCCCGGCACCTGCCGGCCCTGAGAGCGGCGGTCGGCTACTTGCAGCGCGAGATCGCCAGGCTAGAGAATCAGCTTAGTGGGAGGCGGCGACGCGGGGCGGAGTGAGAGACTGCGAGGTTCGACAGACGCCTACCAGTCCGGTGTCCATGACCTCTGTCTATCGCGCAACCACTCGATATCCACCTCCTTCATGTTCAAGTCCAGGTCGTAGAGCGGAAATGGCCAATCATCCACGATCCTTTGGTATTCGGTCGAGGCGCGGTCCTGGAGGAGTCCCTTGGATTCGAGACGTTCCAGCGTCCGATGATTCTGCTGGCGCAGTTCTCCCCAGTGCATCTCCCTACTCATGGCGATCGGCCGCCAGACCTCCGCCACCACGGCCACGGCCTCGGAGCTCGAGATTCCCACGTCGTACAGCGCCCCGGCAATCTGTAGGGACTCTGGTTCGAAGCCACTGAGAAGACCTACATCGTCATACCATCCGGGATCCGCCCAGGTGTGCCCCTCATCGGACGCGGTGTAGTCAACGTACAGGGCCTCTTCACGGCGGCGATTGATGTCGTTCGAGAAGATCCAATCTGTGTCATTAGGGCCATCGAGATAGTACTTGTCGCGGTAGTGGTCGAGATCCTCCTGGAGCTGCCCGAGGGTGCCGGGCCGCATCCAGCAGGCACGGGCATAGAGACCTTTCGGGAAATGATGGTTGAACCGCGCCAACTGTCGCGCCAAGCGATCGGGTGGCAGCCGGGGGCACCGTACAGCATCGAGGAGGATCAGAAACTTGGTTGCCTCCTCTTCGCTGAGGGCGTGCAGGATGCGGGCGCCGTGGTTTCGTCCCGCCTGTGCCAGGACGTCCGCGCTGGCGTGCAGGCGGCGCGCATTTTGAATGATTAAACCGAGACCTACGGCCACCTCTGCGAAGAACGCGGAGTCGGTCAGCAGTGACAAGTCCCCAATGGCACGAGGCCGCATGCGTTCTCCGAATCCTGTCGAACTATTGGTGATCGCACTTCTCACGATCGCCGCGATTCTCTCGAACCTTTAGGGCGTTGTCAAGGTTCTCTGGGCCGTGCCGATCCACTCCGGTCCTAGTACGTGCTGCCATCGGATTGTGTGGAGGGCTCCTGTGACGGTGATCGTGGAGGCGGTGTGGGCGCGGGTGATAGAGGCGAGGTTGGTGGTGCCTTCTGAGGCCGAGGCTTCTGGTTCAAGCAGTATTGGTTGTCTGGGCACTGCGAGCAGCTCGAGCGCCAGGTCTGGTGCAGGGCGATGTTCGGCAACGCTCACCACCTCACGGTTGATCCGGTCCATCGAAGTATGGCCGGTTCTGAATCGGCAACGGCAGTCCAGTCGGGTACCGCACGATGTATCGGTCGGCGAATAGCCAATGATACAGATTGGCGTATCGACCGTCGGGATGGATCTTCACGCCTACTCCGCCGATTCTCCGGAGCTCCGCACGCAGCATCGGTTTGATGCGCTCGAACGTCGCAGGGGAGTAACGGTGTTCACCAGCAACGAAAGCGAGGGTGGCCCCGGTCACGAGATCGGCGAGCTGGAGCAATCGTACACGGTGCGACGACGTGCACAATACGTTGATTGCAATCCGGCCGGGTCGAATATATTCAGCAGCAGCCTCAAGCGCGTCAAAACACTCGGACAAAAATTTCTCCTCGGCTTTGTAGCTACCGCCAGGGCGGTCCACAATCACTACACCATTGTCCGGATCGAGAGCCCATGTAACCCTCTCTAGGAACATCTGCGTGACGTCGAACTCTGGCGTCGTCGCGTTCGTGGCTCTGGCGTGATTGGTGTCCTCCACCACGATGGTTGCAGTGCAGCCAGCGGCTTCAGCCATGGACAGGATGCGTTCGAAGAACTCCCGGCGAGGCTCCCCGACCACATTCTGATGCATCCACGAGTCGCGGCCCGGAGACCACTTGAACTCCTCGCCGGGAGGAAACCCTGCTCGGATAGACTCAGCCTGAAGCGATGCTTCCAGATCTCGCAAGTTGTCCGCCGGTACGAAGAGTCCCCCGATCGCGACGAGGGGTCCCATGCCCCGGCGAGCTGGATCCTTTTGTCGAGAGTCGTCGGCGAACACAAACCTCATCTGGAATCTCGCCGCGTCGCCTCAAGTCGTTTGCCCAACTGCGGTGTAGGGATCAGCATAACCTGCCGGTCAGCACCTCCCACGATCGCGGCGATTCTCTCGAATCCTCAGGGGGTTGTCAAGGTTCTCTGGGCTGCGTTGTTGCGGGCACTAGCTGGGCGGGGACAAGCCGGAAAAATCGCTTTACTTCTCACACCCGACAGGCGATAATAAGGGCCTAAGTGGTTATTGATACTATCCCCATTGAGGAGGGCATGCATGGCACGAGCAGGTAAGCGAGGGGAGCGCGTTGAGGGCCGGAACGTCAACCTGCACCCCTCGACATGGGAGGCGCTGCGGGTCCGGGCCTTCGAGGAGCGGACGACGATAAGCGAGCAGGTCAGGAGGGCGGTGGCGGATTATCTTGCGAAACGGCTACCTAGAAGTGCGACGAAGGGGGGGACGTAATGAGAGCCGTGACATGGGTCGGGCGCAACTTGTGGATAACCTTTCTGGCCTTAGTAGTCGGACTCGTGTCTCCAACGTTGGCACGAGATTATCCAGCGGAACGAGAGTCACTCGCCGGGCTCACGGGGGTCTATGTCATAGTCGAAAGGGTGGATCCCGATGCAGAGCAGGAAGGGCTAGATCAGTCCACCCTCCAAACGGACGTCGAGGTGAAGCTTCGGCAGGCTGGCATCCGAGTCCTCACGAAGACCGAGGCGCTTGTTACGCCAGGCGCCCCGAACCTCCACCTCATGGTGGATACGATGAAGCTTAGTGGTGCAGCACTGCCGATCTACGCTGTCTCCTTCCACCTGGAACTTAACCAAGAAGTCATGCTCGCCAGGAAGCCCACGATAGCTCTGCTCGCCCCCACTTGGAGCACCTCAGGGATCGGCGCTGCGGGGACGAAGGCGCTGCACCGGATGCGGGAGAACGTGCGAGATTTGGTGGACCGATTCATCAACGCCTACCTGGCGGCCAACCCGAAGCGATAGAAGCAGCCGAAGTTGTGGAGAGCGTACCTTTCCTCGGGAAGCGGACGACCATCGGCGGGCGGGTCCGACGGGCGGTGGCGGAGTACCTAGCAGGGCGACCGGGCGGAGAAAAGCGAGGAAAGGCATAATGAATCTCAAAGCCCGATTCAGGGCGTTCTGGACACGGTTTGGCGTGGCGTTTTCAGGTGCCCTGTTCTTCATCGTCCCGGCCCTAGCGTGGATATGGGGCTTGAACGTGGGTAACGCCATCGTGTCGGCGACCGGGGTGGTCCTGCTCGCTTATACCATCGAGACCCAGGGCATGCGGATGGAGATGGTCCGGCAGAATCGGATCGCAATTCAGCCGCTCCTCATTACAGGCATCGGGAGGGGGGGAACGGCGCACGACCGAACCATGCTGGTGAGGAACATTGGGAAGGGTGCGGCTCTCTCTGTACAGGTGCACGATATTGAGATAACCAGAGACGACGCGATGCGCTTTACAAGGAGGTTCAGAGGAGTTGATTGTGTTGAAGCAGGAAAGCATGAGGAGATAGACGCTTACGTTGCCATCGAGGACGCGGAAGGGGAAACCCGTCTTGCAGATCTGGTAGTTCATCTTGACCCTCACACCGCTGAGCGCGCCATCAATGTCACCCTTTCCTACGAGGACATCGACGGACAGAAGTATGAGACTGAGATGCAAATGGGCCGGGGCGGGATCAAGTTATTGAACCGCAGGAATCTGGCAACTGAAACGCCAAATTTTAGGCGTTGGGATACCAATACCACAGGTTTGTTCTTAAACATCATAGGTACCGTTGTGTTGACTCTTTCGGGCCTCTACGGATTCCACG
>CAZCMC010000145.1:0-4729 GCA_964499665.1 uncultured bacterium
GTGTCAATAGTCTGGCCCAGCAATAGTTCCGTGCCGATGGTGAGGATCTCGGCGCCCATAGCCCCCTGCCTCGCACCACTTAGCCCGGGAGTCCCGGTAGCCACCATCTAAACAACCGGACGCACAGATTGGCGTAGCACCCTGCCACGAGATCGTCCAGCATAATCCCCCATCCACCCGGAAGAGCCTGTGCTCGGTCCGCCGGAAACGGCTTCCACACGTCAAAGAGACGAAAAAGGGCGAACGCGCTCAGAAGCGATACATGGTGTGGCGGGATCGCCAGCAGCGCCACCCAACAGCCGACGACCTCATCGATGATGACCGCGGACGGGTCCCTGGCGGCGAGGAGCCGCTCCGCCCTACCAGCCGTGTAGGTGCCAACAGCAAAGAGAATCCCCACGATCGAGAGGTGGACGGTCCAGTGCAGGTGCCGGAATGGAAGGAACAGTAAGAAGGCCGCCAGGCTCCCGACCGTGCCCGGCGCGTATGGAAACCGGCCGAGGTGGAAGCCCGTGGCAACCAGCAGAGGAACTCGCGAGAACAACGACCGAGCCCGAGGTTCCCGAGGCCTCATGAGCTGCGGTAGGTCCTGACCCTCAGGCGAGGGAGATCTGATTGCCGCCCGCCGCCTTGGACCGATAGAGCGCCTGATCCGCGGCCCTGACAAGGTCTTCGACCTGGTCCATGTTCGGACCGAGACAGGCGACCCCGAGGCTCACGGTGATCCTCTCGCCCGCCGCCAGCTCCTGCCCGAGAGAGGGGTCACGTTCCATGGCGGAGCGGATCCGTTCCGCCTGCACCAAGGCCTGTCTGAGATCAGTCTCCGGCAGGATGATGCAGAACTCGTCCCCCCCGTATCGGGCCAGGATATCCACCCCTCGCGTGTTACTTCTCAATCGATTGGCGAGGAGACGAAGGGCCTCATCGCCCGCCAGGTGGCCGCGGAGGTCGTTATATCGCTTGAAGAAATCGATATCAAAAATGATGAGCGAGAGTGGCCGATCGTACCGCTTGGCCCGCTTGAACTCCTGCTCGAGCCGGTGATAGAAGTGTCGGTGATTAAAGAGACCAGTCAGCTCATCGGTGATGGCCAGCCGGTTGGTCTCTTGAAACAGCCGCGCATTTTCGATCGCGATAGCCAGTTGCTCACCAAGCGGCACGAGGAGCTCAAGCTCGCGCTCCGCGTAGCAGTGGGGCGTGTTGCTGTCCAGGCAGAGGGCGCCGATCGCCTCCCCCTTGGCGATCAGTGGTAGGCGGACGGTGGAGCGGATCCCCGCCTTCAGGAGGACCTCATCCTCGACGAACCGCTTCGCTTCGACCAGATCCGACTCGATGTGGGCACGTCGCTGGGACATCACCCACTCGATGCCCGTCCCTTCTTTCGCCAACCAGACGGTGGCCGGCTCGCCTGTGCTGGGAGGATCGGTCGCGAGCTGGAACATCCTGAATCCCTTCCCTGAGCTATCCGGTACGACGACCCCCATCCGGTCGTACGGGATGAGCCGTTTCACTTCCGCCGCGAAGGTCTGGTAGACGACACCGATATCGAACGAGGCGCTGATGACTCTGGTCAGTCGATTCACCGCCGCGATGCGCTCTGCCCGATCCTGAAGCGCGGTGTACAGTCGCGCGTTCTCAAAGGCGATCCCCAGATGATTGGCGTACGTCACAAGGGTTTCGACATCGAGGGGACGGAAGTCTTTGGGGTCTCTGAAGTAGAGAGCGAGGGCGCCGTGACGGCCGGACAGGCCCTGCACCGGAACGGCTAGCAACGCCTCGACCCCTTCCTCCAACACCGACGCCGGGACATGATCGGGAATCTGGCTCGCACGAGGGATCAGGATCGGCCTGCCCGTATCCATGACCGCCTGGGCAATCGGGTCCGGAACCGATGAACGCTCGGAGCCCTGTCGGCCGCTCAGGAAGATTCCAACCCGGGTGACCGCGCCGTGGGCGGCGGCCTCCTGCAGCGAAATCAGGGTTCCATTCGCCTGGAAGGCCTCAAGGATCTGTTGCGCGGCCAACTGCAATGTCTCTTCAAAATTCTGAATCGCATGCAACTGGTTGCTGAGCTCGTAGAGGAGGTTCGACCTCGCCAAGGCCGCATGGGTTTCCTCGAAGAGGCGGGCGTTCTCAATCGCAACGCCGACTTGATGGCCGAGGCCGGCCAGCAGTCGCTCCTCTTCCTGAGAAAACTGGCGGGGATGTCGCCCGAACATGCTGATGGTCCCCACCACGCGGAGCTTGGAGACGAGAGGGACCCCTGCTGCCGACCGAACGCCGGGGATCGCCCCGACGGCGGCGAGCACACCTGGAGCCTCCGCGACATTGGGGATGAAGACCGGCGCCTTTGCGCGGACGACGGCCCTGGCGAACTCCTCGCAGGGCCCCACCGACCCGATGGCTTCCAGTTCAGCAGCGAACACCCCCTTCCCTGCTGCGATTCTGAACTCCTGTCCGCCCTGATCCTCCAAACGGACGAATCCGGCATCCAGCTCCATCAGGTCAAGGACCTGTTGAAGGGCCTGCTCCAGCACTTCCTTCAGATTCAGGGAGCGACTCAGCGAGGTGGCGATAGCATACAGGGCGGACAGGGCACGATTCTTGGCCATGGCTTCCCGTCGGAGGCGGCTGATCCGCAGCCACACCTCGACGCGAGCGACCAACTCTTCAGGGTCAATCGGCTTGCCAATGAAATCGTCGGCCCCCCACCTCAGCCCCTGGGCGCGTTGCTGAGCGGTCACCCCTGTCGTGGAGACAATCACTGGCAGGTGTCGCTTCCCCTCGTCGGCCCTGAGGGCCGTGAGGATCTGACGGCCCTCGAGGTGAGCCTTATCGAGGTCCAGCACCATCACGTGCGACTGGCAGGTGACAAGCGCCTCCAGGGCCTCCTGCTTCGAGCGGGCCACCACGATGGAGAACCTCTGGCGCTCCAGCATCTTCTGAAATCTGCCGACCCACCCTGGCTCGTCATCGACGATCAGGATCGTCGCGTTCTCCTCGTTCCGACCTTCCTGCATGCGATCACTCCAGCTCAGCCACGCACTCAGATCTTACTTGATTTCGTCTCCCCGACAAAGGGAAAACACACAGGCAATCCTCATCCTTACCGATAATTGCCGAACTGCAGGTCAATGCCAAAATCGTGCGCCTGCAATGGCTGGATGACGGCCTGCAGGTCGTCCTTGCTCTTTCCGGAAACCCTCACTTGGTCCCCCTGGATCTGTGCCTGGACCTTGTGGCCAAGCCCCCTGATGGCCTTCACGATCTCGCGGGCCTTCTCGGCAGAGATCCCCTGTTGCAGCGTGACTCGTTGCCGAATCGTCCCCTTCGCCGCCGGCTCGGGGGCCTCGTAGACAAGCGCCTTCAGTGAGACCTTCCGCCGCACCAGCTTCGACTCCAAGAGGTCCACCACGGCCTTGAGTTTAAAGGTGTCGGCGGCGTGCAGAATGAGGCCCATCTCATCACGGACGATGCGGCACGCTGTCCCCTTGAAGTCGAACCGCTGCCCGATTTCCTTCATCGATTGCTGAACGGCGTTGTCCACCTCTTGCAGATCGACCATGGAACTGATATCGAATGAACTCTCTTTGGACACAGGCGATTTCCTTCTCCCTTTAGGACGCGAGCCCTTCTGAGGACAGCAGGGCTGCAATGCGAACCAGTGGAACTGATGGTGCAATGATCGTGCCCATCATTCCGAGAGGGCTTGGCCGAGAATGATCGTCATCGCCCACGAAAGGCTAGGACCTCGAAACCGGTGGGAAGAAGTATGACTGCGCAGATCTTACGGGACGGGGCGTCTTGGAGGCGCCACCAGATCGGTGCCCGGGGGTGGCGAAAACTTGAAAAGCCCATCCTCCAGGCCACCGTTGACCTTCAATTCGGACAGCTCGACAACGGTGGTGTTCCCGTAGAGATCGAAGACCGTCAGTCGTTTGATCAAGAAGCTTTCCTGGTCAATCGCCAGGATCACGCGTTTGAAGGAGAGATCCTGTCCCTTCGGCGCAAGGTCCAGGAGATGCTCCCGACCTTCCCTGGTTCCAGCGTGGAGGATCTTTCGGACTCGGAAATCTCGCCGGAGGCTGCCAACCCCAAAGAGGATCCCGATGGGCCCCGTGCTGAGCGAGCCGCTCACGTCTTGCGCCACCGCTTGCCGTTCCAGCGGGCTATAGCTCCAGAGGGTCTTGCCGTCGACGAGGAACAGCCTGGGTTCCGGACTGTCGTACTCCCATCGCATCTTCCCAGGCCACTTGAGGAACAGACGGCCTGACGCCTCCTGGCTCATCCCGCTCAGCCGATTGGTCGCCCGCTGCACGAATCCGGCCTGGAGGTCCGAGAAACCTTTGTAGGTTTCCTGCACCTTGTCGGCCACCTCCTCGGCCGTCAGCGCCGACGCACCCAACGGAAACGCGATCTCCGCCAGCAGCAGTGCGGCGACAGCGACAAGCCGCCTCATCGGCTGATGCCCCTCCAACCCTCGCCATAAGTTTGTGCGCAGCGTGCCGGGCCAAAAAACGAGCATAGCAAGGCGCGGCCTTCGGCGCCGCACCCACTTCGCGGGTACCCGGCGTACTTTATATGGTACGTCGCAGGGAGTGCGCCGAGGGCCGGAACACCGCTAGGCGAAGTTACTTGGCCCGGCATTGGCATCAGAGGGTCCGGTGCTCCACCAGCACCTCCCGCGGCCGGCTTCCTTCAATGGGACTGACGATTCCTTCTCGTTCCA
>CAZCMC010000146.1:0-1171 GCA_964499665.1 uncultured bacterium
CCGGATATTTTCCCCTTGGACAGGCGGGGAGGATATGTCCTATACTCTAGTCGTCCAAGTGGATGAGATCGATTCAGTTGAGGGAAGCGTTCAGCAGCACGTAGGGGCGCCGCTTGCTGCGCCCGCGTTGGGCAAGGCAAGCCTTGCCCCGACCGGTTGACGTAGAGGACCGGATGTGATCGTCGAGAGGATTCTCGCCCCTATAATCCATGAACTCGCTCAGGTCGAAGAGCGGCTCTTCCAAGAGATCGGCGGTAGGGTCGAGCTGATCGCCGAGATCACACGGTACGTGCTGAAGAGCGGCGGGAAGAGGATCCGACCCGCGCTCCTGCTCCTGTCAGCGAAGCTCTGCGGCTATCAAGGCGGTTCACGGAACATCGCGCTCGCCGTGGTGGCTGAGTATATGCACGCCGCCACGCTGATCCACGACGATATCATTGACAACGCCGACAAACGCCGAGGGTTGCCTTCCGCGAATCGCACCTGGGGCCCCCAGGTCTCGGTCCTGGCGGGCGATTTTTTGTACGCCAGGTCACTCCAGATCCTGGTGGCGGACGGTGACCTCAACGTCATGCAGGCCTTCGCCGACGCCACAGTCCAGATGACCGAAGGCGAGGTCCGAGAGGTGCAGAGGGCCGGTGACCTTGATCTGACCTACGACGAGTACCTGGAGATCATCATTTCGAAGACGGCTGCTCTGATGTCTGCCGCCTGCAGGGCCGGCGCCCTGATCGCCGCAGCCTCGGCGGAGGCGGTGGCTGCGTTGACGGAGTTCGGGTTGAATCTGGGGGTCGGGTTCCAGTTGGTCGACGATGCCCTGGACTTCGTGGCCAAGGAGGACCGCTTGGGCAAGCCGGTGGGGAACGATTTCAAGGAGGGCAAGGTGACCTTTCCGGTGCTCCACGTCCTGCGGGCAGGCTCGGAGGCCGATCGGAAGAGGCTCAGGGAGCTGGTCGCGAAGGAGTCGATCGGAGAGGCCGACCTAACAGAGGTGAAGGAGATGGTGGAGCGGCACCGCGCCGTCGCGGCCACCATGGAACAGGTCCGCACCTACCTGGAGCAAGCCAAGGCGCCCCTCGCCATCTTTCCGGATTCTGCTGCCAAGCGTTCCCTGGTGTCGATGGTCGATTTCGTCCGGGATCGAGACTGGTGATCTCCGGCCTGCCCGCCT
>CAZCMC010000146.1:1271-4725 GCA_964499665.1 uncultured bacterium
CATATCGACCATGGCAAATCCACGCTGGCCGATCGACTCCTGGAGGAGACCGGCGCCCTGCCGCCCCGCCAGATGGAAGCCCAGGTCCTGGACCAGATGGACTTGGAGCGAGAACGCGGGATCACCATCAAGGCGAAGGCCGTTCGCCTGCGCTACAGGCCACAGGGCGGGGAGGAATATATCCTGAACCTGATCGACACGCCCGGCCATGTGGACTTCAGCTATGAGGTCTCTCGGAGCCTCTCCGCCTGTGAGGGCGCGCTCCTCGTGATCGACGCCGTTCAGGGGGTGGAGGCGCAGACGCTCGCCAACGCTCACCTCGCCATGCAACACGAGCTGTCCATTGTGCCGGTCATCAACAAGATCGACCTGCCCAATTCGGACATCGGCCGGGTGAAGCGGCAGATAGAGGAGGTCCTGGCCATCGATGCATCCGAGGCGATTCTCTGCAGCGCCAAACAGGGGATCGGGACCCAGGAGGTGCTCGAGGCCGTGATCAAACGGATTCCGCCTCCCCAGGGGTCTCCCCACGCTCCCTTGAAGGCTCTCATCTTCGACTCCTCGTTCGATCCGTATCAAGGGGTGATCGTCAATGTCCGCCTGTACGAAGGACAGGTGTTCCCGGGGATGCGGATCCTCCTGATGTCCACCGGGGCCGCCTTCGAGGTTGCGCAGGTAGGGGTTTTCGCCCCCCAGATGATGCGGCCAGCGGAGCTCCTGTCGGCCGGAGAGGTTGGGTACATCATCGCCGGGATCAAGGATGTGCGTCAGACCAGGGTGGGCGACACCATTACCGCCGAAGAGCGGCCCACCGGCAGGCCCTTTCCCGGTTTCAAAGAGGTCCGGCCCATGGTCTTTGCCGGCCTGTACCCGACCGAGAGCGAGCAGTACATGGAGCTGAAGGAGGCGCTCGAGAAACTCCGACTCAACGATTCCTCGTTTACGTTTGAGCCGGAGACGTCGCTGGCGCTCGGCTTCGGGTTCCGGTGCGGATTCCTTGGGTTGCTGCACATGGAGATCATCCAGGAGCGGCTGGAGCGGGAGTTCGGCCTCACCCTGATCACCACCGCCCCAACCGTGGTCTACCGAGTGACCAAGAGCGACGGGTCGGTGGTGGACGTGCAAAACCCCAGCCACCTTCCCTCGCCCCAGCAGCTCGTACGGATCGAGGAGCCGTACATCAAGGCCTCCATCATGGCACCGGGTGAGTATGTGGGCCAGATTTTCGGACTCTGCCAGGAGAAGCGGGGGATCCAGCGCGGGGTGGAGTACCTGGAGGGCGGTCGAGTCCTGATCACGTACGATCTGCCTCTGAACGAGATCGTCATGGACTTCTATGACCGGCTCAAGTCGGCGACTCGCGGCTACGCCTCCCTGGACTACGAATTCCTGGAGTATCGGGAGGGGCGCCTGGCGAAGCTGGATATCCTGGTGAACAGTGAGCCGGTTGACGCACTCTCCTCCATCGTCCCGAAGGAACAGTCCCATCTGAGAGGCCGGGTTCTGGTGGAGCGGCTGCGGGAGTTGATCCCTCGGCAGCTCTTCGAGGTAGTGATCCAGGCAGCCATCGGCGGCAAAGTCATCGCCAGGGAGAGCGTGCGGCCGTTGCGCAAGAACGTCACGGCGAAGTGCTACGGCGGCGACATCACCAGGAAGCGGAAGCTTCTGGAGCGACAGAAAGAGGGAAAGCGACGGATGAAGCAGGTGGGCCGTGTCGAGATTCCACAGGAGGCCTTTATGGCGGTCCTGAAGGTTCACACTCCATGACGGGACAGGTGACGGGACCCCCGGTGCAAGAGCGTCAGGAGCCTCCCATCCCCGAAAGGAAGGTGCGGGAGAAGTCGGTCATCCGCCAGTACACAGAGGCCTTCCTCATCGCCATTCTCCTGGCGCTGGTGATCAGGACCTTTGTGGTTCAGGCGTTCAAAATCCCTTCGGGATCGATGCTGCCGACCCTCCAGATCGGGGATCACCTCCTGGTCAATAAGTTCCTGTATGGCGCCGAGATCCCGTTCCTCGACTGGCGGATGCCTGGTCTGCGCAACCCGCAGCGCGGCGACATCATCGTGTTCAAGTTTCCGCAAGATGAAGGGAGAGACTTCATCAAGCGCGTCATCGCCCTGCCGGGTGACAAGGTGGAGGTTCGGGGAAAGCGGGTGTATGTCAATGACAAGCCGGTCCAGGAGTCGTACGCGGTCCACCTGGATCCTTCCATGCAGGAGAACCCGCACTCTCCCCGCGACAATTTCGCCCCTGTTCAGGCCCCGTCGGGACAGCTCTTCATGATGGGCGATAACCGAGACTACAGCATGGACAGCCGGTTCTGGGGTTTTCTTGACATCAAGAAGATCAAAGGGAAGGCCTTCATCATCTACTGGTCCTGGGATCGGGAGCGATTCCGACCGCGCTGGGAGCGGATCGGGAAGGTGATCCGATGACAACCGTTCACAGTTCACAGTTCACAGTTCACAGTTCACAGTTCACAGTTCACAGTTCACAGTTCAGAGATCGGAATTGACCCGAAACCCGAAACCCGAAACCCGAAACCCGAAACCTCTTGGCTTGTATATCCACATCCCCTACTGCGCCTCGCGCTGTTATTACTGCGATTTCAACACCTACCGGTTCGATGCGGTCCAGGCGGAGCAGTACCTCACAGGGCTTTCCCAGGAGATCGATTTGTGGGCCGCCACGGAATCGGTCCGCAACCGGCAGATGTGTTCCGTTTTCTTCGGCGGCGGAACCCCGTCGATCCTTGAGGCCTCACAGATCCGTGGTATTCTCGATCACTGTCGAGCGGCCTTCATGCTCGAGGACGGGGCGGAGATCAGTCTTGAGGCAAATCCAGGAACGGTGGATCTTCCGAAGCTGCGGGCAATGAGGGAGGGTGGGGTCAACCGTCTCAGTTTCGGCGTTCAGGCCGTCCAGGACGGACTCCTGCAGCGGATCGGCCGGTCGCATGGCGCGCATGAGGCCGAACAGACCTTCTGGCTGGCTCGCACCGCCGGCTTCCTCAATATCAACCTGGACTTAATGTTCGGGCTCCCCGGTCAAAGCCTCGACGACTGGGTGAGGTCGCTGCGCTGGGCCATCCGCTTGAATCCCGAACACCTCTCCGCTTACGGACTGATCCTCGAGGAGGGGACGCGGCTGCACCACGAGCATCGCGCAGGCTCCCTTGAGCTGCCCGATGAAGAGACTGAGGCGGCGATGTACCAGATGACGATAGAACTGCTTCAGGGCGCCGGCTTCGAACAGTACGAGATCTCCAATTTCTCGCGACCCGGATTCCATTGTCGGCACAACCTGGTCTATTGGCAGCACCAGGAGTATCTTGGCCTGGGGGCCGGGGCCTATTCATTTCTCGGTGGGCGGCGATTTTACAACGAGCTGCTTCCAGCCAACTATCTGCGCGCCATCCGGGAACGGGGGACCGCCGTTGCGGGCAGCGAGC
>CAZCMC010000147.1:0-4706 GCA_964499665.1 uncultured bacterium
ATGGTGTCGGCCACCTTCTCGCTGGTGGCCATCCCGTAGACCGTTGGGCCCCAGGAGCTCTGTCCCACCCCTAGGGCACCGCCGCGGACCATCGCCCTGGCGATCCTCGCCCCCAGGGGACTGGCAAAGGTCCCGCCTTGGACAGGTCGGAACCAGCTTCCAACGATCCGCTGAATGGTCGTGAGGGATTGCCCGAAGGCAGAGGGGTCGCGCTCCACGAGGGCCGGGAGCATCTGCATCAGGATGATTCGGCCGAGCCTTCCGGTCCCGCCGGTGTGGCGGGCTGAGAGCCGGCGAAACGCGCGACCCTCGGCGTCTCCGGCGAGCCCTCGGCCGACGTTCGGGATCGCCACGACAAAGGTCCAGTCCTTCGGAAAGGGGTGCCGGATGATGACATGAGGAGGGGAGTCCGGGTTTCGGGAGCGGCCGGTTGTGCCCACCCGTTGCCCTCCGTCCAGGATAAAGCCGCCTCGGTCGAAGGCAGCCACGCCGATCCCAGACCGCTTCCCTCTCCCCATCACTGACGCGAGCTCGCGGACGCTGGCCTCGATTGAGAAGAGCCGGGCCAGCGCCGTTGCGATGCTGAGCGCGAGCTGCGTCCCGGAGCCCAGCCCCACGTGGGCCGGGATCATCTGTTGAAGAGCGATGTGAACTCTCTCGCGCAGCCGGTAGTGGCGGAGGAACCGGCGCGCGAGCGCCTGCGCGCGGCCGCTCTCGTCCCCCGTAACTGACAGGCGGTGTGCCGGCGTTGCCTCCACGATGACCTTGGGCTCATCGATGGCCAGCCCGATGCTGCCGAATCTCCGACCCAATGAGCCATCCAGGTCGATGAATCCGAAGTGCAGACGGGCAGGAGCCCTGACCGCCACCCTCATGGTTGATGTCGCTCGACGTGCTCTTGAAGATACTGCATCGCGCGGCTTTCTTGCTCCCCACCCGTCTTCTTGACGATCTCAGCTAAGCGACGATACTCCTGTAGGATATGCTCAACGCCCAGGAAGCGCACTCGGGTGGCGAGGATCGCTGCCTCGATGATCGCGTTCTTTGCCCGGTTAAAGCCGATGAATTCCCGCAGGATCCCCTTTTTGACCACTCGGCAATGGAAGTTGGCGCGTTCTTGCGTGGTGTCGGCCTCCTTCACGGAACACTCGTAATATGAGCACGCGTCTTTAAGAATGAGTCCTCGAATTGTGTCGGCCGGGAGGGCAGGGAATTGGGGGCTGGAGATGGCGCTTTCGGCGAACAGGCTGGCGTTATCGGTCAGATTGACGACCACGGCTCTGGTCGCCAGGAGATTCCGGTAGGTGGCCGATTCTTTATATGGTCGGATGAGGATCTCCCCATCTCCGATGGTGACTCCCATCGGCGCGAAATTCGCCTTCCCTTCCTCATTGAGAGTTGTGACGATCGTCTCGGTGATCATGGCGCTGTCTATCACTCTTCGTCCTGGCCCGTGTTTCTCCCATCAACACACCAGATCAATCCATCCTCGGTCTCGACGAAATCGCGATCCTTTGGCCGCCTCATCGGTAAATCCAGTCAAGCACTCTGTCTCTCACGTCGCGGAGGCCAAGGTGAGTGACGATCGCGCCATAGCGTCCGCCGGCGATCCCGTCGGCCAATATGGCCGCTCCGCGATCGCCGTCTCGAACCCTTCGTCTTCTTGGGTCGCCACGTCGATCTGAAAGCGCCGCCCGAGGCGGTCAGCGACCTCCTGTTTCCGCCGCCCGGCCACGAGGATCGTCTTGATGCCGTGGAAGGATAGAAACCTCAGGAGATCCTTCTCCAGCTCCTCCCAAAACGCGGCATACCCGTGGTCGCCGAAGCGCGCCTCGACATCCCGCGCCCCACCATGGTAGATCGACTCTTTGGTGTCCCAATCGTACAGATAGGCAAGCTCTCCGTCGATGCTTCCGCGACACTCCGGACCGATTCCCCCGGCAGTCCCTCCCAGGCCATCCACGATCCTCCCTCCTCGAATCGCCACGATGGCTCTGAAGGCCAGGCCCACCTCAAGCACCACGAAATCGAGGGATTCGAGGCGCGCGCCTCGCTCGTGCAGTTGGCTCACGAAGAATGCAGCCGCGCAGAGCTTGTCGGAGGTCCCCATATCCACCCGATTCACCTTTCGGTGGATCGGCACGCTCGGCAGCAGCTTGACGGCGGGAATGCAGTAGGCGTTGAGGCGAGAGGCCCGGAGACCCATGAGGAATCGAGAGAGGCCGCGCTCGCTGGGGGCGTCCCGGCGGAGTGCGATCTCGAACAGGTCGCGATCATCCAGCTCCTGGACCCGTCTGAGCGGGATGCCGAAGCCGGACGGCAGGACGATCGGGAGGGCGGGGTGCAAGCGGTCCACCTCGGCGATGGAATCACGCACGTCGTCTGCTACGCCAAAGCTGCGTAGTTCAGGAGAACGACCCTCGACCAGGAGGGCAGTCTTCCAGGAGCCGGTGCCGTAGTCAATCCCCAGGGAGGCCATGTTCGAGATACCCCCATTTGAGCTCCTCCTCCTGGAGGTACTTCTTTCCAAGCAGCATCGCGAGCTTGGCCTTCATCAATTCTCGGCCCAGATAAAAGGCATGGCCGATCGGTTCCGGACCGAGCTGCTCCTTGATCTGGGTGAAGATCCGCTGGATGTCGGTCTCCTTGATGAAGAGATCGTTATTGAAGACGTAGATGGCCGTGCGGTCGGCGAAGATCCGAAAGTTTCGGTCAGGGATCATCCGGTGCATCTCGCGAAGCTCCGCTTCGGGCGGGCAATCGACCTTGCGGTCCTTGATCGTGAGCAGCCCATCGTCGATATCTTTGGGCAGCACCCCGCGACGCCTGGCGTAGTGCATCAGGCGACGGGCGAGATCCAGCTCCCGGACCGATCCCCTGGCCCACGAGGCAACCTCGGTGGTGAGGACATAGCGGACCTCCAACTCAGACATCACCCCCGCCAAGAGGGCGTTCATACCGGTGCTATCCGCATCGGTCAGTTCGGTCACGTTCCCGACCCCCATCAGGATCTCCGCGTGAGGATATCGACGCCGGGCCTCACTGTACCGCCAAAGCGAGTCGGCAAACCCGAAGGTGATCGGCGCCAGAATCGGGTCGATCAGATAGCGCGTCACGCCCAGCCGCTCCACGGCCTCGATGTTGGCGGACAGGGAGTCTAACCCCTTCCCGAAATCGGGAATGATCACGGGGGTGCAGGACAGGTCGGGGGCCAGATGCAGGTTCTGGGAATTCAGGCTCAGTAGATACTCGGCGCCGGCCTTGTCGCCCGCAAGGATCTCTCGAGTATCGAAGGTGTCAAGACTGACGCGAAACCCTTCCGACTTCAGCGCCGACACGATCTCACCGACGTTCTGCGCGGGCTGTCCCGGAGTGCACCCGACGTCGATCACATCCGCGCCGCAGTGGGCATAATAGCGGGCCTTCCGAATGATCTCCTCCATCGGCAGTGTGGGGGCATCGTTGATCTCGGCCAGGATGGTCAAGTCGTGCTCGCCATACCCTTCCCGCTTCTTCTCGACGCCGAAATAGTAAGGGAGGTCGCGCAGATCCTTGGGTCCCTTCTCGACCTTGGCGCCAAGGGATTGTTCGAGCGTTTCGGGTTCAACGCGGCACAGCCCCGGGATCATGACCAGATCGCATTGGGGGGAAGGGAGAGAACGGAGGATGAACGGCGTTGTCATCAGGGCGGCGACCGTGATCTTGAGAACGGCCACCTCGTATTCGAATTCGGTCTCCATTCCAGCAAGCGTCTCTCGTAAGGCCCGTTCCGCAAGCTTGCCGGTCACGAAGAGAATCTTCATGGGCCCCCTACCGGGTCCTCAGACCCAGAGGCCGCCGTGCACGTGGAGGACCGCGCCGGTCACGTACTGCGCTTGCTCTGACGCCAGGAACCTGACCGCCTCGGCCACGTCATTAGGACTGCCGAGCCGCCCCAGCGGGATCATCCGGGCCCAGGCCTCCTTGTGTTCGTCCCGATAGTCACGATAGGCCTCGGTCTCGATGAAGCCGGGACTGACGGCGTTGACCCTGATGTTGAATCGCGCCTCAGATCTGGCCAGCGATCTGGTCAGCATGATCACACCGGACTTGGCGGTGTAATAGGCCGGGGCTTCAAAGACTCCGACGGGCGAGTGCTCGACATTAAGGGCGCCGATGTTAATGATGTTCCCTGATCGCTGGTCTCGCATGACTCGCAATGCAGCCCTGGTGCAGTAGAAGACGCTGCTCAGGTTGCTATCCAGGATCGATCGCCAGTTCTCATCTGACATTTCGACCAGTGGGCGAATCAGAAAGGGGCCAACATTGTTGACGAGGATGTCAAGCCGGCCGAAGCGGGCGACCGCCGCCTCGATCAGACGCGATGCGTCATCGGACACGGCAACATTGGCTTTGATTGCCACAGCTTTCCCGGACAGGCCGTCGAAGTCTCGGAGCGCCGCCTGAGCCGACTCGTCGTCTGACCGATAGTTTAAAACGACATCACACCCATCCTGTGCGAGGCGACGTCCGATCGCCTTGCCGATCCCTTTCGTGCTGCCGGTGATCACCGCCACCCTTTGGCCTTCCATCCGATCGCTCTCCCACAAACCAATTGATCTCTTGGTTCTGCAGCCTTGACAAACGCTGCAAGCCCGCAATCGTGGCAGTATCTTATGCTCTTGGCGCGAAAACTTCAAGCCGTATCCGCCCACGCTCCTTCTCAG
>CAZCMC010000148.1:0-4689 GCA_964499665.1 uncultured bacterium
TTGCAACAGCTACTCTGACGAAATCGCGACAGGAGCGCAATGATGACGGGGGTGAGAGATTTCGTTCGATTCGGCGTCAGAGAGTGCCCACTTTTCCCTTGACAAACATGGGACAATCTTTGAAGATCGGCCCGTAGCTGAAACGACGTTCCTCTTTCGTTCCCCCCCTTCACCCTCACATTCATTAGTTCGACCATGATGCGACCGCCGAGATCAGGCCCTGCCGTGAACGCCGCGTGTGAGCCGCGCATCGTCTTGGGCCGGGAGCCTAGCGTATGAGCGAGCCCGCCGGACCCCTGAAGCGGACCCCTCTCTTCGACGTCCATCGGCAGCTTGGCGCCAAGATGGTCCCATTCGGTGGCTGGGAGATGCCGGTCCAGTATGCCGGGATTCTGGAGGAGCACCGGGCCGTCAGGAGCAAGGCGGGCCTGTTCGATGTCTCGCATATGGGGGAGTTCGAGATCAAGGGTCGCGGGGCTCTGGAAGCGGTCCAGCGCATCACCACGAACGATGCCTCACGCCTCGGCGTCGGCCAGGTGCAGTATTCAGCCCTTACGACCCCGGAGGGGACCTTCGTCGATGATGTGACGGTGTACAAGTTCGCGGACGACTGGTACTGCCTGACGGTGAACGCCTCGAACATCGAGAAGGACTTCGCCTGGGTCCGCGACCATATCCCACCCACAAGCCATGTACGAAATGCCAGCGAGGAGGTGGCCCTGTTGGCCCTTCAGGGGCCCAAGGCTCAGGAGATCCTCCAGAAGCTCACTCCGGTGGAACTGGGAAAGATCAGGTACTACTGGTTCGCCGAAGGGAAGGTCCTCGGTGTGAATTGCTGCATCTCCAGGACAGGCTATACCGGCGAGGACGGCTTCGAGATCTACACCCAGTCCGAGCATGCCGTTCGCCTCTGGAACGCCCTGGTGGAGGCGGGCGCCCCCGCGGGCCTGCAACCGTGCGGGCTCGGGGCGCGCGACACGTTGCGTCTCGAGGCAAAGATGGCCCTCTACGGCAACGACATCGACGACCGGCATACGGTCCTCGAGGCCGATCTCGGCTGGATCGTGAAGCTGGGGAAGGGCGACTTCATCGGTCGTGAGGTGCTGGCGCGGCAGAAGGCAGAGGGGGTCCGCCGAAAGCTGGTCGGCTTTGAAATGGTCGGACGTGGGATCGCCCGCTCTCATTATCCGATCGTCAAGGGTGGGAAGGCGATCGGCGAGGTGACCAGCGGGAGCCCGGCCCCGTGGCTCGGAAAGAACATCGGGCTCGGGTACGTGACAGCGGAGCACGCGGCCGTGGGCACCGAGTTTGAGGTCATGATTCGAAACAGCCCGGTCGCCGCGAAAGTGGTCCCGACGCCCTTCTATAAGAGGGCCCGGTAGGAGAGTTCGCAGTCCACGGTTGACAGTTGACGGAAACCTCATAGAGCACAACACTTCACAATCTCTGTTTTGCTGTTCGTAACATGTCCAGTCTTGAACCTACATGATTTTCGGTTCGCTCTGTTCCTACAGTGAACTGTGAACCGTTAACAGTGAACGAGTATGGGAGGGCATCATGTATCCGGAGGGTTTGCACTATACCAAGGAACACGAATGGATCAAGCTCGAGGGGGATCGAGGACGGGTCGGGATCACCCACTTTGCCCAGAGCCAGCTCGGCGACGTCGTCTTCGTGGAGCTGCCGAAGGTCGGCAAGCCGCTCCGGCAGATGGAGGCGTTCGGCGTGGTGGAGTCGGTGAAGGCGGTCTCCGACCTCTACTGTCCCGTGACCGGTCAGGTGCTGGAGGTCAACTCCTCGCTCGAGTCGAAACCGGAACAGATCAATGGCGATCCCTACGGCAAGGGGTGGATGATCGTGGTCAAGATTGCGGAGCCCAAGGAGCTGCGCAATCTGATGACGGCCGAGAAGTATAAGGCCTATCTGGCGGCGGAGGGTCACTGATGCGGTACATCCCGAACACCGAGGCCGATTGCCGCACGATGCTTGATGCCATCGGCGTCCGCTCGAGCGAGGAGCTGTTCGCCGATATCCCCTCCAAGCTGCGGTTAAAACGGGGTCTGGACCTGCCTCCCCCGCTCTCTGAAAGCGGGCTGAAGAGGCAGATGAGTGCGTTGGCCGGCAAGGACGCCGACGTGGACCGGTACTCGTCGTTCCTCGGTGCCGGCGCCTACAATCACTTCATCCCGGCCGCCGTCTCGCATCTGGTCTTTCGATCCGAGTTCTACACCGCCTACACTCCGTATCAACCGGAGATCTCGCAGGGGACGCTCCAAGCGATCTACGAATACCAGACGCTGATCTGTCAGCTCACCGGCATGGAGATCGCCAATGCCTCGATGTACGACGGCTCCTCCGCATTGGCCGAGGCGGTCCTGATGGCTCACCGGATCAACGGCCGCCAGGAAGTGTTGATGCCTCGCGCCGTCCATCCTGAGTACCGGATGGTCTGTGGGACCTACGCCAACAAGCTCGGCCTGCGCCTGCTCGAACTCCCCTACACCGACAAAGGCACCACCGATCTCAAGCAGGTGAAGGCGGCGCTTTCGCCCAGAACCTCTTGTGTCGTGGTCCAGAGCCCGAATTTCTTCGGGGCCCTCGAGATGTTGGAGGAGATCGCCGAGGCCGCTCATGGCGCCGGTGCCCTCCTGGTGGTGGCTGTGGCCGAGCCGGTCTCGTTCGGGATCGTCCGATCCCCGGGAGAATGCGGGGCCGACATCGTCGTTGGGGAGGGCCAATCGTTCGGGAACCACCTGAACTTCGGCGGCCCCTACCTCGGCCTCTTTGCCACGCAGGAGGCCTACCTCCGGAGCATGCCCGGTCGCCTCGTTGGACAGACCGAAGACAAGCATGGGCGGATCGGCTACGTCCTGACGCTCTCCACTCGCGAGCAGCACATCCGTCGGGAGAAGGCGACGTCGAACATCTGCACGAACGAAGGACTCTGCGCCCTGACAGCCACGGTGTACCTCTCCCTGCTGGGCCGGACCGGCCTCAGAGAGCTCGCGCTGCTGAACCTTCGCAAGACCGCCTACGCCAAGGCGGCGTTCTCCAAGCTCCGTGGATATGAGGTGCGATTCTCCGGACCGACCTTCAACGAATTCGTCGTCAGGTCAAAGAAGCGGACGCCGGCTCAGGTGAACCGGGCGTTGCTGGGAAAGAGGATTATCGGCGGGATGGAGCTGGGGCGATTTTATCCGGAGCTCGCTGATTGCTTGCTTCTCTGTGTCACAGAAGAGAACAGTCGCGAGGAGATCGACGCGCTCTGCAAGGCGATGGGAGGTGCGCGATGAAGGACGAGACGATCGGCATCCAGGGGCTTGCATTCCATGAGCCGCTCCTGTTCGACCAAGGGTCCAAAGGGAGGACCGCCTGTTCGCTCCCGGAGAGCGATGTCCCGGAGGTGAAGCCGGAGCGGCTCCTTCCGAAGAAGCTCCTTCGTCATGATATCCCGGGTTTTCCCGAGCTGTCCGAGGTTGAGGTCGTGCGCCACTTCACCCGGATGTCGCAATGGAACTACGGAGTGGACCTCGGCTTCTATCCGTTGGGGTCCTGCACCATGAAGTACAACCCGAAGATCAACGAGGACGTGTGGCGGCTGCCCGGGTTCTCCCGCGCCCACCCGTATCAGCCGGAGTCCCTGGCCCAGGGCGCCTTGCAGTTGATGTTCGAGCTGGAGCAGTACCTGGCCGAGGTGAGCGGGATGGAACGTGTCTCGCTCCAACCGGCAGCCGGTGCCCACGGCGAGCTGTTGGGAATGATGCTGATCCGTGCCTATCTGGAGTCCAAGGGGAACCCCCGCAAGCGTGTCTTGGTCCCCGATTCCGCCCACGGGACGAATCCGGCCAGCTCCGCCCTCTGCGGCTACCAGGTGATCCAGATCAAGTCGGGGCCGAAGGGCTGCGTGGAACCTCACGCGGTCGCTGAGGCAATGGACGAAGACGTCGCCGCCATCATGGTGACCAACCCCAACACCCTGGGCCTGTTCGAGGAGCACATCGCCGAGATCGCCAAGATCGTTCACGGCAAAGGCGGGCAAGTCTACTGCGACGGCGCCAACCTGAATGCCATCATGGGGATCTCCAGGCCTGGCGATACGGGGATCGACGTTCTCCAGTTCAACCTCCACAAGACGTTTTCTGTCCCGCACGGAGGTGGGGGTCCGGGCGCCGGGCCGGTCGGGCTCAAGGCGCACCTCGCTCCCTTCATGCCGATTCCGGTCGTCGAGAGGAAGGGTGACCGGTTCGTCCTGAATCACAACCTGCCGTCCAGCGTCGGCAAGGTCCGCGCCTTCTACGGCAACTTCGCGGCGCTCGTCCGGGCTTACGCCTACATCCGTTCGCTGGGCCCCTCGGGGCTGCGGCGCGTGGCCGAGGTGGCCGTCATCAATGCCAATTACCTGATGAGCCAGCTCAAAGGTCACTACCATCTGCCATACGACAAGTTCTGCAAACATGAGTGCGTCTTCTCCGACGCGCGCCAGATCCCGCACGATGTCCACACCCTGGATATCGCCAAGCGGCTGATGGACTATGGGTTCCACCCGCCGACCATCTACTTCCCGCTGATCGTCAGGGGCGCCTTGATGATCGAGCCGACCGAGACCGAGAGCAAGGAGACGCTCGATCAATTCATCGCCGCCATGAAGAAGATCGCCGAGGAGGCCGAGCGCGAGCCGGAACTGGTCCG
>CAZCMC010000149.1:0-4675 GCA_964499665.1 uncultured bacterium
GTCGAAGGGCCTGCGCTGAGCTGAGTCGAAGCGGGCCTGCCCTGCCCAACCAGGCCCCTGACCCCGAGAAGGGCGCAGCAAGCAGCGCCCCTACGATTCAGATACTACAATGACAGACAATCCCGTTACCCACACCATTCCCTGAAGAGCCATATTTGAAGCCTACCCACCGGTTGGAGCGGACTGCAGCGTATGTATTTCGCTGTCTCCACCGTGTGACGAGCTGTTTCGGTTGCGGGGAAGTAGTAGGTGGGAGTGCCTGGTCTAATGAAAAGGGGCAGGAACGCGCCGAAGGTCGGCGTACGCAGGGTGGCCCAATGGCCTCACCCTTCCTCGAAGACGCCCATCCGGCGGAATTTTTCGTAGCGCCCCTCCACCAACTCGTCCGGGGAGATCTGTGCCAGCCTGGACAACTCTTTGAGCAGGTAGCCTTTTAGCGTCACGGCCATCTCCTGTGGGTTACGGTGAGCCCCTCCCAGCGGCTCCGGAATGATCTCGTCGATCAGGTTGAGGCGCTTCAGCGTCTCGGCGGTCAGTCCAAGGGCATCAGCGGCGTCGGGCGCCTTCAATGGGTCGCGCCAGAGGATGGATGCGCATCCCTCCGGCGAGATGACCGAATAGATAGCGTACTGGAGCATGAGGATCGAATCGCCCACAGCGATCCCCAGCGCGCCACCCGACCCCCCCTCGCCAGTCACCACAACAATGATGGGTGTCCGGAGCTCCGACATCACGCGAAGGTTGCGGGCGATCGCCTCGGCCTGACCCCGCTCCTCTGCCCCGATACCGGGGTAGGCACCGGGAGTGTCCACCAGGGTCACGACCGGCTTCTTGAACCTTTCCGCCAGCCTCATCAGGCGCAGCGCCTTCCGGTACCCCTCCGGGTTGGCCATGGCGAAGTTCCTGGCGATCCTCTCCTTCGTGTCCCTCCCCTTCTGGTGGCCGATCACCACCAAGGGGATGCCGTCCAGGCGGGCCAGCCCTCCCACGATCGCCTTGTCATCAGCGAACGTTCGATCGCCGTGCAGCTCGATGAAATCGGTCATTAGGGCCCGAATGTAATCAAGCGTATAAGGCCGGTTCGGGTGACGGGCGACCTGGCATCGCTGCCAAGGGGTCAGGCGGGAAAATACCTCCTCGCAGAGGGTGGCCACCTTTTTCTCCAGGTGGGCGATCTCCTTGGAGAAATCCACATTCTGAACCGCGGAGAGGCGCCTCAGATCCTCGATCTTCCCTTCAAGTTCAGCGATCGGCCGTTCGAAATCCAACGCAAAAAGAGCCATGGTGCCCCTTTCTCATGCGCCTCCAGCCCCTTCCCGATACACTCGGGGTCACAGACTCACACCACGGTCATGGTGCCGGGGCCCAGCAGCGCTTCCACCTCCTGCTTCAGCGACTCGTTCGGCGTAACGGTCATCCCTGGCGAGGCATCGATGGTCACTCTGGCGCCGGGGGCGACACCCAGGTGGAGCCTGAGGGACGCGGTCCCAGGGAATCTTGACAGGAGAGCCTTTAGCTCCTCCAGACGCTCGACGGAGAGTTGGGCTTCCTCTATGATGATCTCCACTACCGAGGCGCCATTGCCCGTGAGGACCGACAGGGGCTTGATGTCGGTCAAGAGTAGTTTGACGGTCTCTTCCCCGATATCCACCTGTCCCTTTACCAGGAGGGGAGCGTCCTTCACCAGGTGGAGCATGTTGGCCTTGTACAGTTCAGGGAACACAATCGCCTCCACCGTCCCTGCCAGGTCCTCGAGCGTCACGAAGGCCATCCGCTCCCCGTTCTTTGTGGTGATCTCCTTCATGGCGGCGACGATGGCACAGAGCTTCACCAGCTCTTTGTCCCGGCAAGAAGGGAGGCGGTCGGTGGTAACAGAAGCCTGCCTGGCGATGATCTCCCGAAAATCGGCTAATGGATGGCCGGTGATGTAAAAGCCCAATGTTTCCTTCTCCGCGGCCAACCGTTGATTCCGAGACCATTCAGGAATGGCCGGAAGCGCCGGATCCTGGCGACCTGACGCCCCCTTCGACTCCAGGACATCCAAGAGTGAGACCTGGCCAATGACCCGCCCTCGCTGTGAGCTGGCGGCCGCCTCCATTGCCCTATCCACCACGGCCATGAGCTGAGCGCGGGCCGCCCCGAGGGAATCGAAGGACCCGCACTTGATCAGGCCCTCGATAACCCGCTTGTTCACCAGGCGCAGGTCCGCTCGCTCGCAAAAGTCGAAGAGGGAACGGAAGGGACCCTTGTCCCGCCGTGTGGCCAACATCGACTGGATGGCCGCCTCACCGACGTTCTTAATGGCGACCAGCCCGAATCTGATCTTGTCCCCCACAACCGCAAAGTGGCTTCCCGACTCGTTGACATCCGGTGGCAAGATGGTGATCGCCATCTGCCGACACTCGTCGATGTACTTGACGATCTTGTCGGTGTCGGCCATTTCCGAGGTCAGGAGGGCCGCCATGAACTCGACCGGGTAAAGGGTCTTGAGATAGGCGGTCTGATAGGCCAGGAGGGCATAGGCGGTCGCGTGGGGCTTGTTGAAGGCATACCCGGCGAAGGGCGCCATCTTGTCGAAGATCTTCTCCGCCGCCCGTGCCGGGATCCCTTTCGCTTTCGCCCCGTCGGTGAACTTCTTCCGCTGGCGGTCCATCATCTCGGGGTCTTTCTTTCCCATTGCCTTGCGGAGCACATCCGCCTCCCCCATCGAGAACCCGGCCAGCTCCGAGGCGATCCGCATCACCTGTTCCTGGTAGACCATGACCCCATAGGTGTCCTTCAGGACCGCCTCCATCAACGGGTGGTCGTAGGCGATCTTGACCTTGCCGTGCTTGCGATTGATGAAGTCATCGATCATCACCATCGGCCCGGGACGATAGAGCGCCACGAGGGCGATGATATCCTCCAGCCGCTCCGGCCGGAGGCGTCTGAGCAGATCTCGCATGCCGGACGATTCCAGTTGGAACACGCCGAATGTCCGCGCCTCGCTCAACAGCAGGAAGGTCGCCGGGTCGTCCAAGGGGATCTCCCCGTTCTTGATCGGGACGCCGCGGCCGGAGGCGATCAGTTCAAGGGTGTTGGCGATCACTGTCAGGGTCCGCAGGCCAAGGAAATCGATCTTCAACAGCCCGATCTTCTCGATGGCTCCCATGGCGTACTGGGTCGTCGGTTTGCTTCCCGCCTTTGAGTCCTTGTAGAGCGGAACATGTTCGATGAGCGGGTCAGGCGAGATCACGACGCCGGCGGCATGCGTGGACGCGTGCCGGGTCAGCCCTTCCAGCGACTTGGCAACCTGCCACAGCTCGCCGACCTCTGTCCGGCTCCGCACGGCCTCGGCCAGGGGCGGGCTCTCGGCGATCGCTTCATCCAGGCTGATATTCAGCCGGTTCGGGACCAGTTTTGCGATCTTGTCAACGTCAGAGTAGGGCATTCCGAGGCCGCGCCCCACATCCCGTATGACCGCCTTGGCCCCCATCGTCCCGAAGGTGATGATCTGGGCCACGTTGTCGGCCCCGTACTTCCTGCTCACGTAGTCGATCACCTCGTCCCGCCGGTCGTCGCTGAAGTCGATGTCCATGTCCGGCATGCTGATCCGTTCGGGGTTGAGGAACCGTTCAAAAATCAAGCCGTACTTCAGAGGATCGATGTTGGTGATACCGAGGCAGTAGGCGACTAACGATGCGGCCGCCGAACCGCGGCCGGGGCCCACCGAGATCCCGCGTTCCTTGGCGAACGTGATGAAGTCCCAGACCACCAGGAAGTAGCCGGCGAAGCCGGTCTTCTGGATGACATCCAGTTCGTACTTGAGGCGTGTCTCCACCTCCGCATTGGCGGCCGGATATCGGCGCTTGAGTCCCTCCCAGGACAGATGGGCCAGATAGGTCTCGAGCGTGTACCCCTCAGGCACCTGGTACTTGGGCAGGTGGAACTGGCCGAACTGGAGTTGGAGGTTGCACCGTTCGGCCACAGCGATGGTGTTCTTGACCGCCTCAGGCAGGTCGGCGAAGACCTGCTTCATCTCCTCAGCGGACTTGAAGTAAAACTGGTCTGTAGAGAAGCGCCACCGGTCCTTGTCTTTGATCGTCTTCCCGGTCTGAATGCAGAGGAGGACTTCATGCGCTCGGGCGTCCTCTCTGGCAGGATAGTGAAGGTCATTCGTGCCGACGATCGGCAGTTCCAGGGTTTTGGCCAGCCGGAGAATCCCCTCATTGACCCGCCGCTGCTCCTGCATGCCGTGATCCTGGAGCTCCAGGAAATAGTTCTCCCGCCCCAGCACGTCCATGTACCAGCCGGCGATCCCCTTCGCCCGACCCTCATCCCCATCCAGCAGCGCCTTCGCGACCTCGCAGTTGAGGCAGCCGGAGAGGGCGATCAATCCCCGGCTATGCTGAGCAAATAACTCCCTGTCGATTCGAGGTTTATAGTAGAACCCTTCAAGATAGCCGGCCGACACCAGCTTGATGAGGTTCTTATAACCGGCCTGATCCTTCGCGAGAAGGGTGATGTGGCTCGCGCCCTCGTAGCCGCTGTCCTGATTCGACTTCTCGAGCCGGCTGCCGGGGGCAATGTACACCTCGCACCCGATGATCGGCTTGATCCCCTCCTTCATCGCGAGAGTGTAGAAGTCGATCGCGCCGAAGAGGTTGCCGTGATCGGTGATCGCCAGGGCCGGCAT
>CAZCMC010000150.1:0-4675 GCA_964499665.1 uncultured bacterium
GAGCCGAGGTGGAGATCCGCATCGTCTTCGGGAAGGTGGCCGAGATCATGACGCGAGAAGCCCCCAACCTTTTCGGTGACTTCAAACCGATCCCCCTCCCCGACGGCACCCCCCAGTGGCAACCCGACCACAGCAAAGTGTAAGCGTAGGCGGGCCGATCGTTCACAAGATGAAACTCACGGCCAACGGCATCGACATTCACTATACCATCGAGGGAGAGGGCCCGGTGGTGACGTTAAGCCACGCCCTTGGCTGCAACCTATCCATGTGGGATGAGCAGGCCAATGCGCTCAGCGGGCATTACCGGGTGCTCAGATACGACACGCGTGGCCACGGCCAGACCAGCGTCCCTTCCGGCCCCTACAGCCTCGACCAGATGGCGGAGGACCTCTACGGGTTGCTCACCGGGCTTGGCATCGAAAAGACGCATTTCGTGGGGATCTCAATGGGCGGGATGATCGGCCAGGTCTTCGCGCTCAAGCACCCTCAGATGTTCCGAAGCCTGGTGCTCTGCGATACGACAAGCCACTATCCTGCCGACGCCCGGACGGCTTGGGAGGAGCGGATCCTCACTGTCGTGGCGAGAGGGATGGAGCCGATGGTCGAGCCCACGCTCCAGCGATGGTTCACCGCGCCCTTCCGAAAGCAGCGCCAAGATGTCATGGACCGACTGCGGGCCATGCTTCGGACCACGCCGCCCAAGGGGTACATCGGGTGCTGCCACGCCATCCCGAGGATCAATACGACCGAACGCCTCGGCGAGGTTCGGTGCCCGGCGCTGGTGATCGTGGGCGAGGAAGACCCCGGCACGCCGGTGGCGATGGCCCGAGCGATCCACGCCGCCCTGCCATCAGCCGAGCTGGTCGTCATTCGCTCCGCCTCGCACCTGTGCAACCTGGAGCAACCCGAAGAGTTCAACCGCGTCTTGCTCACCTTCCTCGACAGAGTGAGCGCCCCGAACATTCGCTAATCAGATGTTGCGTTTAAATGAACTCTTACAGAATCCTAGGGCATTCTAGGCGCTCATCCTGAGCCTGTCGAAGGATCTCGCCCGGATTTTCCCAGCACGGTTTTCGAGCCCCAAAAGGAGTACCACGAATATGAACCGCCACGCCTATCCAACAGACGTCCCGGAGACCCCCCCAGTCCCGGAGCCCACGTACGCCGAGCGCGCCAGAACCCTTGCCTACCTGGGGCGGACGGGGACGCTCTCCACCCTCTCGCGCAAGCACCCCGGGCAGCCCTTTGGCTCCGTCATGCCGTACGCGCTGGATGCCGGGGGCAGCCCGCTCTTCCTGATCAGCACCATGGCGATGCACACGCAGAACCTCCAGGCCGATCCCCGCTGTAGCCTCCTCGTGACGCAGCCGGGCTGGACAAGCGATCCGCTCGCTGCGGGCCGCGTCACGCTCATGGGCAAAGCCAGTCCCGTCGCGGGAGCTGACGGGGCCCTCGCACGGCAAGCCTACTTGGCCCGCCATCCGAACGCCGCCTACTGGGTAGATTTTGAAGACTTCGGCTTCTACCGGCTAGAGATCGCCGACATCTATTTTGTCGGCGGCTTCGCGGCGATGGACTGGGTCTCTGCCGACGAGTATCTGGCGGCGCGCCCCGACCCACTGGCCGATGCGGCCGCAGGCATCATCGAGCATATGAACGGGGACCATGCCGACGCGCTGGTCACCTTCGCTCGGGTCCTGGCCGGGACCGAGTCCGACGAAGCCGTGATGATCTCAGTAGACCGCCTCGGGTTCAAGCTCCGCCTCAAGAGCGGGCCTCGCCTCTCGGGCGCGCGCATCGCCTTCCCCCGCGAGGTCACCACGACCGAGCAGTGCCGGGCCGTCTTCATCGAGATGCTCCGCTCCGCCCGCCACCGCACCCCCACATAGTCATTCCCCCTCGACCTTCCCTTCTCCTCTCACAGTACCACCCAGCGCCTTGACATTCCCGGCTCAGCAAGGTATCCTTACAACAAGGAGGTAAGGAACATGCTGGCCAAGAAGACCTCGAAGAACCAGATCACGCTCCCCAAGAAAGTGGTGGATGCCCTGCCACCAACCGAGTACTTTGACGTTACCATGCGGGAGGGAGAGGTGGTGTTGAGACCCGTGGCCGTGAGCGCGCCGGGTGAACGGCTCCGGGCAGTGCGGGAGAAAATCCGACGCCTCGGTTTGACGGACGCCGATCTGACCGCGGCCATTCGCTGGGCCCGGGGCAAGCGGAGGTGATTCGGGCCGTCCTCGACACGAACGTCATCCTGTCGGCACTCCTGTTTGGCGGATCCACGGGCGGCTTGGTCAAGGCGTGGCAGACGGGCCGGTTCCATCTCCTCCTCTCTCGAGCGCTCCTCGAGGAGATCCTCCGCGTCCTGGCTTATCCGAAGTTCCACTTGACCGAGGGCGAGATTCGCGGGCTCCTCGAAGAGGAGTTCATCCCATTCGCCGAGACCGTGACCATCCGACGCCAACCTGCCGTCCGGCTTCGCGATCCGGACGATCTCGCCGTGGTGGCCTGTGCGCTGACAGGTCGCGCACAGTATCTGGTCACGGGAGACGCCGACCTCCTCAGCCTAGAACAAATTCGGTATGTAAAGGTCATCCGCCCTGCGGACTTCCTGGCCCTCCTCGGTCCTCCGTCGCCGGGCGCCGTGCGGCCACGACCGAATCGGAGCACCCCTTAGGGAATGGGGCCCGCATCGCTTTCCCTCGCGAGGGTATTACAGATTGAGCAAGATTCGCAGTCGGTCTTCGACGCCATCCATAGTATGTGGGGACATCGCCCCAACTCGGCGCAACAACCGTTCCTTGGCGACCGACCTGACATCCTCGCACTTGACGAAGCTCCTCTGCTTCAAGCCCCCCTCTGGAGGATTTACCTGAACATGGAGGGGAACACCCGTGGCAACTGTGAAAATAGGGAGCAGGACTACCAGACCTGCCGGGCCGTGATTAAACAGGCCTACGGAAACGACCAAGCCGGGCCTTCTTCCAGACCGTTCGTGTCCTTTGGTGGGGCTGAGATCAACTAGCCAGACTTCACCACGACTTGGCTCTGGCATGTCAATCTTTCCCCTGTCCGTCGCCAAGGGTCACATCCCATGCCGCCCGTTCTTCCTGTTCTCGATGCCATGCCTTGGTATCTTTACGAAGGTCTGCAAACGCCGCATTGGCATTCTCTAAGAAGCTTTTTCGGCGGTACTCCTCTATCGCCTTCGCAAGGACTGCTTGCATCGACTTTCCGCTACGCGCTGCGATCTCTCGAAGGGCCTTGTGAGATTCTTCGCCAATCCTCACGGTCAAGCTCGCCATTGTCATGGTCCTCCAAGATGGTTGCAGATCAGTATATATTAGACTGATACTAAATTATCAACAATGCCCTTGTGCTTTGAGATTGCCACGCACCCTTCGGGTGCTCGCAATGACAAATACTTCAAGCTGCGTGCTCGCCTCACGCCCAAGAGGTCCCTTGGGCCCTGGCTCGTCGACTTCGTTGTTGACGGCCCGACCAAACAAGGCTATCAAGATATCGTTATGATCACCTTTAAGCGGGTCAACAAGTGGTTTGGGCCGCTGCACGTGCTGCGCGATGTGGACTTGGTGGTCCGGGCGGGCGAGGTGGTCGTTGTGTGCGGGCCGAGCGGGTCGGGCAAAAGCACGCTCATCCGCTGCATCAACAAGCTCGAGCCGATTGGCCAAGGCGAGATCATCGTGGACGGAAGGTCGCTGAGCGACCCGGCCACAGACCTCACTACGCTCCGGGCTGAGATCGGGATGGTTTTCCAGCAGTTCAATCTGTACCCCCACATGACCGCCCTCCAGAACATCACGCTCGCTCCGATCAAGGTCCGCAAGCTGTCCCGGGAGGAGGCGGAACGGATCGCGCGAGAGCTGCTTGCCAAGGTCGGCATCCCCGAGAAGGCCGACCACTATCCGGCCCAGCTCTCGGGGGGCCAGCAGCAGCGCGTGGCGATCGCACGGGCCCTGGCCATGCAGCCGAAGATCATGCTGTTCGACGAGCCGACATCGGCGCTGGACCCGGAGATGATCAGCGAGGTCCTGGACGTCATGGTCGAGCTGGCCAAGGAAGGGATGACGATGATCGTGGTGACTCATGAGATGGGGTTCGCCAAGAAGGTGGCACACCGGATCATCTTCATGGACGAGGGGCGGATCGTCGAGGAGGGCGGGCCGGAGGAGTTTTTTGCCAACCCCAAGGAGGAGCGGACGCGGGGCTTCTTGAACAAGATCTTGGTGCACTAGGCCGGATTGACCCCCCCTCACCCTGGCCCTCTCCCCCACTGGGGGCGAAAGGATTCAAAAGAGATACTCTCTCGTCCGGGCGAGGGAGAGCGACTTCCAAGCGGTGCCATCTTCCTTGAGGGGGAGGCGAATACAGGGGGGCTCTTCCGGGTTCAGAGTGGGTAACCGGGTGTTGCTCTTTCTACCCCGGACAAGGCGGCCTGGCTGGAGGTGTGTCGGCTCATGTCGAACCGTGTGCATGGGATCATGATCCTCGTAGGGGCAGGGCTTGCCCTGCCCAACCAAGCCTCTGACCCCGAGAAGGGCGCAGCAAGCAGCGCCCCTACGATTCAGATACCACAATGACAGATAATCCCGTGACCCACACGATTTCCTGAAGAGCCCAAAGAGGAGGCACGGAGGCACAGATGCAAAAG
>CAZCMC010000151.1:0-4626 GCA_964499665.1 uncultured bacterium
CCCCCACATGGGGGGAGAGGATTAAGGTGAGGGGGATTAGCGAGCGGCTCCTGCGGGAATCGCCTCGGGGTTGGGGATGTCCTCGACGTTAATCGGGAAGTTCTCGTACTCGATGGTGTAGTAGTTTTCGAATTCTGTCTTGAACTCGGGGTCCATCTCGCCCACCTCAGGAGGAACCACGAACAGGGTCCTACCGTCCCGGGAACCGACGATCTCGCCTTCTTGCAGGACCGTCTCCCCGTCCTTGATGACATAGACGGGGTGCTCGAACATTTGCTCCCGATCGTCATCCTTCGGGTAGATGGCGATGTCGGCATCCGCCCCGATCCCCAGATGCCCCTTCTGTGTCAGCCCCAGCGCCCTGGCCGGGCCGGCTCGGGAAATGATGGCGATCTCGGAGAGGGTGTACTCGCGATCGAGCTTGGGCAGGGTGGTGTCCGACAGCACCCGCTTGTGGACGCGCTTGAGCATCTCGGCGCGAAACGTCTTGTCCATAAGCATCTTGATGATCCAGGGATAGAAGATGAAGGGGCCGCCGTTGGGATGGTCGGTGGACAGGAACACCCGCCAGGGGTCGCGGATCAGGAGGAACAGCTCCAGGCCGATGGCCCACTGGATGGCGTTGACATAATTCTTCTCCCGATAGACGTAGGGGACGATTCCGCACCCTGTCTCCACCTCCACATCCTGGTTGTACCATTTGTTCTTGCTCAGCTTGTAGAGCCGGTACTGCCATGGACCGTCCGCCGTGATCGTGGTGGCGTCGCCGAAGACGACCTGGCCGATGTCCGTCGTGACGTTGGGATGGGCATTGATGTACTCGGCAATCTCGGCAGCCTTAGAACAGAAGCCACCCCAGTTCTCTCCGCCGTAGCTGTGGAACTGGATGTGAGCCATATGAAGCCTGGAGCCCTCCAGGGCGTGCATCGTCTCCAGCGTGGTCAGGTAGTTATTGGGAATCCCCAGGCGATTGGCGTGGAGGTGGATCGGATGGGGCAAGCCGAGGCTTTCGTTGGCCCAGGAGAGCGCCTTCAGGATCTGGCGCGGTGTGACGTCGAAGTAATAGACCTTGTCGTCCAGCCCTTCCACATCCTTCCCATATTTCCACTGCTCTACCCCGCCCGGGTTGACCAACTTGATGCCATACCCCTTCAGCGACCGGATGAGCCAGGCAACGTACCGCTTGACCTTCTCCATCTCGCCCGCCTTGAGGTACTTCAAGATGAACTCGTTGTTCCCCATGAGGACGTAGATCCCTTTGTCCAGGATCGGGATATCTCTCAACTCCTCATGGGTGTGGCGGACACCGATCGGGGCATTAGCCGCCTCCATCACTGTGGTGTAGCCCATCTTCGTGTAGAGATAGCCGGTCGCGAAGGTGGAGGGGACCGTAAAGCCGACGCCGGACCTGATGCCGGGCCTCTTGCTCATCAGCCCGCGTCGGTGGTCTTCCGGCCTGAAGCCGCGGGCCGCGTTGACGGCAGGGCTGGCAATATGGGTATGGATATCGACACCGCCCGGCATCACCACCAGGTTCCTCGCGTCGATGATCTCGGCGGCGCCAGTGCAGGACTCGACGATCTTGCCGTCCTGGACGCAGATCTCTTTGACGGCCCCGTTGACCCCGTTGGCCGGATCGTAGACCTCGCCGCCCACAATCCTGAGGGAACGTCCCATTGGGCTTAGCCTCTGGCCCCGCTGGCCGGCACTGGAGCGCCGTTGCCGCCGTTCTTCATCGCCGCGACCTTGGCGATGATCCGCTCCAGGATCTCCCGATCCGACGGATAGGGCGAGTCAACCACCTTCTTCATGACCAGGGGGATATGGTCCATCCGGTAGGCAATTCCCCCGGCGGCAATACCAGCCTGCGCTGAGGGGATCACCACCGTGGCCACCTTGGTCGTCTCGCTCTCTTTCGGATCGACGGCGATCATCGGGATCGATCGCAGATGCTCCGCCATCTTCGCGGGAAAGTTGCCGATGGCGTCGGCCGCGAGGATCAGCGCGGCATCGACCTCTCCATGGGCCAAGAGGTCCGCCACCGAGTACTCCCCCGGGTTGAAGCGCGGATAGCCGCGGCTCATGTTGACAGCGAAGGGAAAGCCTGTTTGCCAGGTCAGCACCTGGGCCATCCCCACCACATTGCCATGGCCCCTCATCGGCGCCGCCAGGAACTTCGTGAACCGGTTCAGCTCCTGGGTCAGCGTGAGAAGCGCGACGATATTCAAATATTTGCCGCGGGTCATGGTGAGGCCCATCCCCCAATACAGTATCCCGAACTTGCTGCTCTTCATCTTTTCGAGAAGCGTCTTCCACTCGTCGATCGCCACCCCTCCCACCTCGGCTTGGTCGAGCTCGTGGCCCTTGAGCAGGGCCCTGAGGGCCGAGAAGACTTCATAGTCGGAGTTCGGCTTAATCTGGATGAAGGCGTCGGCCATTCGGGCAGTGGGCGTCGGCCTGACATCCACATTGATGACCATCCGATCCTTCTTTCCCTTCGGGGTGAACAGCCCCTTGGCGGTCACCGAGTACCGGGTGGCGTGCCGAGGGTGGGCCTCTGCAGGGTTACACCCCCAGAAGATGACCAGATCTGCCCGGTTCTTGACCTCCCCCACGGTGCAAGAGGAGATGCCGACCGTCTGGACCGCCTGCAGGCTCGGCGCGTGACAAACGGAGGAGGTGTGATCGATGTTCCCCCCGATCAACTCGGCCAACTCGATCGACTTCCGCTGGGCGCCCAACTCTGTCGAGTCGAGTCCATAAATGAGGGGGTATTTGGCCTTGGCGAGGATCTCTGCGGCCGCATCGATGCACTGATCCACGGTCGCCGGTTTCCCGTGAATCCTCGGCGTCGCCCAGCCCTCCAGGTGATGCATGAACGTGTCCTTACCCAGGACGCAGGCGTTCTTGACCTCCTTGATCTTGCCATTCTCGACGTGAACGACAAGGTCGTCGCAGGTGACGCCGCAGAACGGGCAGGTGACGCCTTCGACGACCTTTACCTCTTTCACACCAACGCTCTCAGCCATGGCGCTCAACCTCCACCTCGATCCCTTTCGTATTCGGCATCCCGGTCGCCTGGGTATCCGAGCCGACAAGGGCATTGACAAATCCCCCGTAGGCGATGAAGACGAGACCCTGGGGGATGTCCCCTTTCTTACACTTGACCACCGCCGAACCGTCGCGCGTTGTTAACCGAACCTGATCACCCTCCTGGAGCCCCAGGACCTCGATATCCTTGAGGTTCATCTGCAAGGTTGAGATCTCATCCAGAAACTCCTTGGCCTCCTTGCCGAGGTGGACCGATCGTCCTTGCTTCGTCGTCCGGCCTGTGATCAGGGTGAAGCGTCTTTCAGACACGCGAAGGGGACTCCTATCTTCGAACGGATTATAGCATCGGTTTTAGCGCGTCCGCGTTACGCGGAGAGCCGCCTTCTGGCGATCTCCAGGGCGGTATTCTCATCAAGGACAGTAAACTTCTCGGAGGTTCGAATCGTTTCGAGCATCTCCATCTCGACATCATACTTCAGGACCCCGATGGCGAGTGCCCCGATTCCTTTGATGCCCGGAGCGATCTCCTTGAGGTTGTCATTCGGCGAGAGGCCATGGATACCGGTAGGAGGAACGGCATTCACGTCGGCCACAAACTTGCCAGGTGGCAGAGCCTTCAGGACCGCCTCGGAGATCATCTGGACACCCGCCTTGCCGGTCGTGAGAATCAGGTCGGCATCCCGGAGCTGCGCGATCTTCTCTTCATCGGTTGCCATCACGGTGCCCTTGACGGACCCTTTCGTCCGTTCTGAGAGCTGATGCGCCAGCCGTTCCACGGCGGTCAACTGTCGGGAGCCAATGAGCACCTCGCTCCCCAGCTTCGCGCATAGGCCGGCCGCGACCTTCCCGACCGGCCCTGTCCCCCCGGGGATCGCCACCCGCTTTCTCTTCAGCTCACCGAGGGCCTTCTCCGCCTTGGCCACGAGCGCCACGGCCGTCGTATAGGCCCCCTTCGGATCGATCATCATCGAGACCTGGAACGGGGGGAACATGTTCTTGACCGCCGCCTGACGGACCCGCTCGGCCAACTCGACATCGTTACCCCCGATGAAGATCGCCGAGAATTTGGTCCCCTTCGGGCCCCTGGAGAAGATGATGTCCTGGACCAGAAGCCCTCCCGACTCTTCGGTCACACCGCCGTATGGAATGACCGCGTGAAAGCCCGCATCATACGCCATGTTGATGTCGAATGGACTGGGGTGCTGCTCAGTGGTCAAGAAATAGAGCAGGTGTTTTCGCTCCGTTGCCATAGGCCCTCACGAAGGCAATCGACCCTGTGGTGACGGGTGACCGTAAACTCTGAAGAGTGAACGGCCCACCCTCGGCCTCGCCGACTCCCCAAGCAGGAAGAGAGCTGAAGTGGGCCGAATGCTCGGCCCGGGCTCGCAGTGGGCAAGTGAGAAAGATCAAAGGAGCTGATGGGTCAGAAAGGGATCGGGTTGTTGGCTTGCCACGCCTCGATCCCTCGGACCCCGCCCACCAGCTCCTTCGATATACCCGACCCTGCCTCTGTTGATCCAACTAGGCGAAGGGATGTTTGGCCTTATCCTTCTGCGCCAGGATCTCATCCATGGA
>CAZCMC010000152.1:0-4617 GCA_964499665.1 uncultured bacterium
ACGGCGCGCTGCTCCATTTCAGGATATCCTCTATTCGCCACCTGGCCTCACGGGACCAGGGCAATATTTTAGTCGCTCGAACCGTGCTGGTGAGCGGCGGCGTTCCACGCCATCTACTCCAGCCGCTTGTTGGCGACTATCTAAACAGAACGTACCAGGCGTCTTTATACTTACTGTCTCTCACTCTGCTATAGGCTACAGCCGTGATATCGGGGCGACCCGACCAACGACTCAACAATGACTTCACCCGTGTCGACGGGATCACAAAAACTTCTGGCTCAGAGCTGACGTTCTCGAACTTGTTCAAGTATGTGACAAGAACATAGAAGTGATTCTTGCTAATGAGTTTGGGGGCCAGCGGCCAGTTGGTCTTGTTCTTTAATCCCTTGACATCGATCGTCACAGTCCGACCGTCGGGATGTGCGACGATGAGGTCAATTTCCTTTGTGTGGCCGAGCGTGACGGTCGTAGTGTAACCAAGCCGAAAAAGCTGCGAGGCGACGTGGAATTCAGCTGCAAGATTTGTATTCTGAGTCCTGTCTCTCGCCATTGGTTTTGTCTCTCTTGGATCGCCAACGGCCCAGATCAGCGGCAGCGCTCCACCTTGCTTGGTACCGTCCGCTCCATCTGTAACCCATGTCCTCGGACTTTTTTGTTACCTATCTCCCCGACCGCTCACCGAGAAATAGCAAAGCTCTCATCTCCGGCGGCGCGACCGCAAGAGGTTGAACAAGGCGAGCCATAGGGTGCCGACGAAGGGGACATGCGGCATCAGAACCTGGAGAAGTTCTTCGGTGCTCGCGCGTTCACCGATATCCTTCACCTCGAGTAGCTCACCTCGGGCCACAACATTCACCTGGCCCCTCTCCGCGTCCGCGACGGTCAATCCAACCGTGAACGCTTCCCCAGGGTTAAGCAGATCAACGGTAACCACGAGGCGCCCTTGGGCTTCGAGAGAAGCAGTGTACGTTGCGCCATGCGGTACCATCGATTCGTGCTCTACGATCTGGCCCCCGTCCAAGCACTCAAGGCAGACGGGAAGCCTCACTAACGGCCGGTTGCCGATGTTTCTCAGATGAATCGTGTGGGAGTCGAGTCGGACGATATCGCGACCGCCATACTTCATGGCGAGCTTTGAGTGGCCGCGTTGCACGATGTTGCGGCTGCTTACCGAGTAGCCTAGCCAACGCTTCTCGCGGCGAAGGTGGGAGACGACTAGCCCGAGAAGATAGGCCGCCAGGCTCCCCGTCAAGGCGCCCACCACGAATGGATTAGCCTTCAGGAATTCCCACATGCGGTCAATCCTTGGTTCGCCCGAGTTCGTGCCGTCTAACAAGTGGTCGCTGAGCTGCGGCCGCGCGAGCAGGCGACCCCGCTATGCAGAAGCCCGCAGGCGCCAGCTCCGGCGGCGTGTTGGGCGACAAGGCGGAGTGGCGCGCGATCAGTAGATCTCTTCGATCGGCGGCGCGATCGGAGGGGGTATCTCCCCGGCCGCTGGCAGCGGCCTACGCGGGGCGTAGGTCAGGTGCTTCTGATCGTCGTAGAAAAAGACGCCTGATGACTTGAGATGCTGGAAGTTCGCATCCGTTGCTACGTGATCCCCTTCGTCCACTGAGGGAAGCCAACCCTTGAAGTTCGCTTCGTAGCTGAGCAGCCACAGCCGCCCACGGAGTTCGTCCTCGGTCATGGCGTGCTCCCACTGCGCGAGAGGCACTGCCGACGATGCTTGACCTTTGCTGCGCAGATCAAGCGTAAGCAGTGCCACCACAGCGTCCTCCAGGGCGGACACGGCCCGCAGCGCCTGATCATCGAGTGGGAGACCAAATAGAAGTAGGCCCCAGAGGGCCCATGCGACATCGCTCCCGTGTCCGCGTGGTGCATGGTCAAGAAGGACGTTGTGAAGCGCCGTGTGCACAGCGGAGACGTCGAGCTTGTACGCAGCGTCGGTGTATCTCTTTAGCTGTTCTAGGCCGAATGGCAACGCGCCGGGCTCAGAACATACGGCTTGAAGTAGAAGATGCTGGAAGAGCGGCCAGTTGGTCTGGGCGACGACCACAGATGATGTGCGGCTTACTGCATAGCGAAGCACGGCGTCGGCCGGATACTCGGATGCGAGTTCAAATGACCGATCGAAGTAGCTAATGAGATCGTAACGTTGGGAACTGGCACCAGCCCGAAAACGGAAGAGCCGTAGTTCCGATGTCCAAGGACTCTCAACCGGACTGGGGAGATATATGATGCGGGTCTTCCGGGGGTTGAGCTGCAGCTCGAAGTCGTTGAGAATTCCTTGTAGAACGGAGAGGGCACGCTCTGCCTCCGCGTAGGTCGCGAAGCCCAGCTCGTAGTCGTCGATGTAGCGGAAACCATTTAAAGGCACCTGCTGTGCCAGCAAGAGGTCAGCCGCAGTAAGGACGATCTCCGCGATCGCCAAGGAGGTATCCGGGCCAATCGGGATACCGATTGTCTGCTGGTCTTGGCCGTTTCGGAGACAGCGATCGAGCAGGTTGCCGAGCAACGTCGGGGAGGTCTTCTGGGCCTTGGCAATAGCCTTTGTGTGTAGTGCCCAGGAGACGCTGTGCGTGTAGAGCGATGGATAGAATTGTGAGATGTCCGTTTGCAGCATCACGCGTGACGTTGAACGGACCCGCGCTCGATGGATTGGGCGCTCGTCGAGAGCGCTCTTGCGATCGATCGCCCGCCTGCCGGACGGATCGATCTGCGGGCTGGTCAGCGAAATGGGCGACTGCTGGCAATGCGCCTCGATCGCGTTCCAGTTGGCTGCGACCAGCGCGGCAAGCTGCGAGAAGCTGATGGGGTTTGGAATCCCGAGCCGGCGCCGAAGGCTGCCCGGGCGAGCGAGATTGTGGACCGCCACTTGGGCCACGAAAGGCTGCGTAGCGTTGGGGTAGAGCACTTGAGGAAGCGACGCCCCGCCAGACGCTACGAGCCGGGCAAGAGGCTGCGTTGTGAAAGGCGGAGGAAGCTCCCGGGCGAAGTACCCATGAGCTATGAGTGATCCAACGTCCAGCATGTGCTGGTGTGCTCCCCTCGCCGCCTAACGGCCAGGCTTCAGCGGTGGTGGGGGGGCGGTACGCCCGACTTGGTACCTCCCCCCTGCGCCTCCCACCGTCCACTCAGCAAGCCGTGGTTGGCGCGCAGCGCCTTGTTGGGCTGTTCTTTGAATTTCTGTTCAGCGTTCGTCTTCATCGAATCAAACCGGCTTCCTGGAAACTGTAGTGCCCTTTCCTAGTCACGATCACATGGTCTAGGACACGAATTCCGAGAATCTTTCCGGCCTCGGTCAACTGCTCGTGCATGCGAAGATCGGCGTCGCTCGGTTGAAGTTCGCCGGATGGGTGGTTGTGCGCGAAGATTACGGCTGCCGCGCGGTCGGCGATAACGTCGGCAAACACTTCTCGGGGATGAACCGGGCTCTTGTCGAGAAGGCCGATAGTGACCACGCGCTTTTCGATAACCTCGTTTGCGCCGTTGAGTGAAATGCAGACGAAATACTCCTGCTGTTTCCCGGCAATGTCGGCCACTAGCGGCAAGACATCTCTGGCGACGGTGATCTTGACCGTGTCCTTGAGCAAGTGGCGGCGGGCGAGTTCAAATGCCGAAAGGATTTGACCGGCCTTGGCGAGTCCCATGCCGGGGACGGCCTGCAGGTGATCGAGCGTCAATCCGGCCTTGTGCTCGCGGATGAGACTGGCCACCTGCCGGGCAATGGTGCGCACGTCGACGCCCGCCGTTCCCATGCCAAGAATGGCCGCGACAAGCTCCTCGTCGGTAAGGGCGGAAGCGCCCTTCTCCCGCAGTTTCTCGCGGGGGCGGCTGTGCTCCGGCATGTCCTTAATCGTCTTCATGGCATCGAAAAGTGTCGCGATTCTTGAACCATTGCGCGTTCGTTGTAGCTATCCGGATACAATGTCCGGTTTCGTGTCCGGATTTGCCTGACTTGACGAGGGATACACCCTATCCCGCCAAAGTGGCGGGATTTTTGGCGGGATACTTGCCGCAATCCTCTCACTATCCCGGTATCGTAGCCAATGGGCGAGATTCCCACAGGCATTTGGAGTCTCAACGCGGCGTTCATCATTTACCCAATTCAGCCTCCAGTTGTTCTATTGACGGCAGACTCCCTTGCAGGCGCTTAGGCAGAGATTTGATCAGTCGTGTTCGCCATTCCGCCACGCCGATTGGCTTCCGCAAATCGCGCAGGGCGTAGTCCGGTGATACGGCGGTGTGCTGCTTCACCAGAACAGTCGTTTCCGTGGAGGAAATCGTGTCCTGCCGACGCAAAGCCGCCACTAGCGCCTTCCAGTCGGCAGCGTCTCCCCGGTTTGCATCGCGCATCTTCACGGCATGTTCCTTGGCGGCGTCTTCCCGTCCGCTTCAAGTGATTTTTGCACACGGCCTTGTGCAATAATCACGATTAGCGGACTCCCGGAGGCCGCCACGCGCCCTCTATGGACAACCCTGCGTTGGCCACAAAGAGGCGAAACATGCGCAGGAGAATCGGTCATCATACTTGTGCCTCTTGCGATTTCTCCCGGCTATTCTCCTCCCCCCAAATCTCCGCCAGCTTCGACTGAATCTTCTTCTCGAAAAGCTCCA
>CAZCMC010000153.1:0-4583 GCA_964499665.1 uncultured bacterium
CCCTTGGGACCCACGGACGTCCTTCCAAGAACCCACACGATTTCCTGAAGAGCCAGAAAAATGAGAGGGGGGTCCGCGCGTCCACCTGACGCACGGACCCTCCGATTGCTGCGCTAAGGTGTTAGCTCTTCTGTGCTGCGGACTCCACAACGGCCTGCAGTTTGCCGATGAAGGCGACGTACTGCTCGCGGGTCTCCTGGCTCGCCTTCTCGAGGCGCGACCAGAGGTCGTTCACCAGGCTCACGTAGCCCTTCAGCGCCTCGGCCCCGACCTCCAGCGCCTTCCGAGACCCATCGACGTACCCGGCCATCACCTTCTGGGTCGCCGCCACCGGGTCCTTTGGGAGCTCGCTCCACAGGGCGACATGCTCCTTCAACAGCTCATTCGCGGTGCTGGTCGCGTCGGTGAGCCGGCCGCGCAGCTCCTCGGCGTACTTGAGGCTGTCCTTCGCATTCGCCGCCCCCAGCTCGAGAGCGTTCTCCAGGAGCTTCCTGCCCTGGTCCTGGGAGATCGCGAATCCCTCAAGCGTCAGGGAGACGCTGTCGGACCACAGCCGCTGAACGGGCGCGCCGAGTGCCTGCACTTCTGCTACCTGTGTCATGTGTCTTCCCTCCTCGTCTCGTGCCCGACGGTTTCTAGCTCTCACGATCCATTCGGAGAACCTTGCGGGCTTTCATCACTCTGATTGGAATATAACGCATCGCATTATCTTTGTCAAGACCTTTTTTATGCAGTGCATTATAATTTTATAAATAGCTTATTATAAAAGTATAATCGTACTATATGGATACAGGACACCTTACTCAATCGGCCATTTCTTAAGGCGACGCGTCACCCCGAAGCGCAACCAAGGCACCCAGGTGAAGTGTGGGAAGGCTAGAGGTGCGGGGCATTCGCTAAGCCAGCACTCTTTTGATCTATCCGATCTATCCTCCGCTGAGCGCGCAGATAATCTGGATCTCATCGCCACCGCGTACTGGAGCAGCAAGGTCGCGCGCCTGCTGCTGATTGACGAAGATCTTGATATGTTCCCGGATTCCGTCCTGCTCGTTGATAATGCGAAAGCGGAATCCTGGATGGCGACGATCCAGATCAGTCAATAGGTCGCCCAGCGTCGAGCCCTCTGCATCCACCTGACCCTTCTGTCCAGAATAGGATCGAAGAGCGGTGGGGACATACACCCTCATCGCGAAAGCTCAGCCACTTCTACCGAGTATACCTCAGGAAGATGGCTGACCAGAGACATCCATTTTTCGCCCTCATCGCGACTTCCCCAGATGAACCGAAATGTTCAAGACAGCACATTTCAGATGCCTGCCTTTTCCGAAAAGGCCATACACAAGATTCAATTGTCGAGCGCTAAAAGACGAAGGCGCCCCGGCGTCATGAATGGTTCCGCCGAAAGCGCCTCCACATGCCGACAGAAGCCGACCGGCCCTACAGACCCGTCGGGGCTTTGTACTCGCCGAACACCTCTCGAAGGACGCCGCAGATTTCGCCGACTGTCGCGTAGGCTTTGACCGCTTGAAGGATCGGGGGCAGCAGATTCTCCTCGCCCAGTGCGGCGTCACGCAGGCGCGCAAGAGCCGCGCTGACGGAGCGACTATCCCGCTCACGCCGGAGCGCCTCCAGGCCCCTTACCTGGGCATTCTCCGCTTCTGGGTCAGTTCGATAGAGCTGCAAGGGCTGCGGTTTGCCCTCGTCCTGAAAGCGGTTGACCCCAACGACGACCCGAGTGCCGGCCTCCACCTCCTGCTGGTGCGCGTAGGCCTCTTCCTGGATTGCACGCTGCATGTAGCCACGCTCGATCGCTTCTACCGCCCCCCCGGTGACCTCGATCGCCTCCAGCTCCTCAGTCGCCCGCCGCTCGAGCTCGTCGGTGAGGGCCTCGACGTAATAGGAACCGGCCATCGGGTCCACTGTGTCCGCCGCTCCGCTCTCGTAGGCGATGATCTGTTGGGTCCGAAGCGCGATCCGCTGGGCCTGCTCCGTCGGGAGCGCCAGCGCCTCGTCAAAGCAGGAAAGCGCCATCGATTGGACACCACCCAGCATAGCCGCCAGGGCCTGGATCGCTGCCCGGATGATGTTGTTCTCCGGTTGCTGAGCCATCAGCGTGGAGCCGCCGGTCTGGGTGTGAGTCCGAAGCATCCAGGATCGTGGGTCTTTGGCATTGAACCGCTCCCGCATGATCTTGGCCCACATCCGGCGCAGGGCACGATACTTGGCGATCTCTTCGAAGAAGTGGTTATGCGTGTTGAAGATCCAGGAGATCCTTGGCGCGAAGGCGTCAACGCTTAAGCCACGGTGTCGGGTCGCCTCGACGTAGGCGATGGCGTTTGCGAAGGTGAACGCGATCTCCTGCACGGCCGAGGCGCCGGCCTCTCTCATGTGGTACCCGCTGATGCTGATCGGATTCCAGCGTGGGACCTGGTCGGCGCAGTAGGCGATCAGGTCTGCGGCCAATCGGAGGGAAGGCCGCGGCGGGAAGATATGGGTCCCGCGCGCCACGTACTCTTTCAAGACGTCGTTCTGGACGGTCCCGGAGATCTTCGAGAGCGGCACCCCCTGCTTCTCCGCCACAGCCACATAGAGGGCCAGCAACACCGAGGCCGGCGCGTTGATGGTCATGGAGGTCGTCACCCGATCGAGCGGGATGCCCTCAAACAACAGCTCCATGTCGCGGAGAGAGTCGATCGCGACCCCAACCTGTCCGACCTCTCCGGCAGCCAGCGGATGATCGGAGTCGAGCCCCATCTGCGTCGGCAGGTCGAAGGCAACCGAGAGACCGGTCTGTCCTTCCTTCAGGAGGTACCGAAATCGCTCGTTCGACTCTTTCGCCGTCCCGATCCCGGCGTACTGCCGCATCGTCCAGAACTGTCCACGATACATCGTGGGGTAGATCCCCCTCGTGTACGGGTACTGGCCGGGAAAGCCGACGGCCTCGAGATAGTCTCTGCCCTCGGCGTCCTCGGGCGTGTAGAGCCGCTTCACCGGAAGACCCGATGGGGTGGTGAACTCCGGAACACGCTCCTTCGCTCGCTCAAGGGTGGGTTTGAGCGTTTCCTCCTCCCATCGTTTTCTCGCGTCCTGGAGCTTTTCTCTGTCCATCAGACGATCCTCTACCCTCTTCTTCAGCCTTCGAGCAGCCGCTTCGCGATCACGTCTCGCTGGATCTCGCTCGTTCCCTCGAAGATGCGAAAGACCCGGGCGTCGCGCCAGTAGCGCTGGACCGGAAACTCCAGCGAGTACCCGTAGCCGCCGAAGACCTGCATCGCCTCGGACGTGACTCGCTCGGCCATCTCGGCGGCGAACACCTTCGCCATCCCGGCCTCCAGATCGCAGCGGGTGCCCCGGTCTTTCATTTCGCACGCGTAGTAGGTCAGGCGTCTCGCCGCCTCGATCTCGGTGGCCATATCGGCGAGCTTGTGGCGGATGGCCTGGAAGGAGGCGATCGGCTGGCCGAACTGCACACGCTCCTTCGAATACTTCAGCGCGGCCTCGAAGGCGGCCTGCGCCACGCCCACCGCCCTGGCCGCCGTCTGAATTCTGGCCGACTCGTAGGTGGCCATCAACTGATAGAACCCCTTGTTCTCGACGCCCCCGATCAGATTCTTTGCCGGCACCGGGCAGTCCTGGAGGCTGAGCGAAAAAGACCGCATCCCGTGGTACCCGATCGTCTTGATCGGCTCGCCCGAGATGACCGGAGGGTCGAACCCATCCCCCGGTACCTTCTCCACCAAAAAGATGCTCAGCCCCTTGTGCCGTTTGGCCGGCTCCGGGTCGGTCCTGGCCATCAGGGTGAGGATATGCGCACGATTGGCGAAGGTACACCAGGTCTTGGCGCCGCTGATCAGATAGGTCTCGCCTTCCTTCCTCGCGCGCGTCTTAATCGAGGCCGTGTCGGAGCCGGCATCCGGCTCGGTGAACGCCGCGGCCGTCATGATCTCCCCGGAGGCGATCTTCGGCAAGAATCGGCGCTTCTGCTCCTCGGTCCCATGCGCCAGCAGCAGCGTGCCGGTAATCAGGTTGCGGGTCGCGACAGAGCCGACGCTCAACCACCCCCGGGACAGTTCCTCCGTGACGATCGCCATGCTCACGTAGTCCATCCCGGCCCCGCCGTACTCGGGCGGGAACGTCAACCCGAAGTAGCCCAGATCCCCCATCTTCTTGATAAGGCCGGGAGGGATCTCCTTGTTCTCCTGATCGTACGGGTCGGCGATCGGAACCACTTCCTCTTCGGTGAACTGGCGGACCGCCCGCCGTACCTCTTCATGCTCTGCTGACAGCGAGGACATAGCAAGAACTCCAGAATCAGTGGGGATTGATGCCGATCAATCGTCTTTGCTTATGAGGATTCCCAATACAAACACAATCACACACGGTCATTGCGAGCACATTCGCTTGCGCTCAGTGTAAACTCCGCGAAGCAATCCCGCCTTCTTGAGATTGCGGAGCCTGCCCTGAGGCTAGTCGAATGGGGTCACTTCGTTTCCTCGCAATGACACTTCACGCAATAAGTTTGCCTAGCCTGCATTATTCACGAACATCTCACCGTAGGTCCACGACGAGCGGTTTACAAGGGG
>CAZCMC010000154.1:0-4533 GCA_964499665.1 uncultured bacterium
GACCGCTTCGGATGGTTGTGGCCAGCACCGGCAGCGTCTCGGGACAAGCCTACGAAAAGATGGGGATCTTTGAGAACACCCTCGTCTACAGCGTCCAGGCCACCCCGAAGGAGCGGGCCTTCACTCATATGCGCCTTGATGGAACGGGGTTGAGATCGGTGGTCGAGGCGCCCCCGGAGATGGTCTTCCCGATCATCAAGCTGGCGCGTGATCCAGGATCGCGGATCCATCGGTTCAACCTGTTCGACTTCACCCTTGTGGCCACGCCCGAGGAACGCCTGATCACCTTGGAAGGGTACGAGGTGACGGCGCAGAAGATCATTGAGAGGCACCTCTTCTGGGTCATGCGGGGGTTGAACAACCCGGATAAGGTGTATGCTGTCTATGAGGCAAAAGGCCTGGAAGCGCTCAGGACTGGGACCCATACGGGTTCGGTCTATCTCGCCTCAACGGGGGAACTGCTGGTCTGGTACAACCCTGTGAATAAGAAGGTGTGGGGTGTGCCGCTGGAGAACATGGGGACCAACCCGGTCGATCTTTCGGCCGGCGTGATCCGGGTGGCCAATCGCCCATTCTCGGTCTCGGCGAACAACATCGGTGTGGTCACAGAGGAGGGGAAGCTCTACCTCCTTTCGACCAACCGGAAGACGCCGCCCATATTGTTGGGACAGGGGATTCAGGTCAGCCTCACTCGGTGAAGAGGAGGCGATGATGGCGTTCGATCCCAGACATAAGAGCCGCAGCATGTTGGAGGGCCCTGACCGTGCGCCGGCGCGCTCAATGATGAAGGCGATCGGCTTCAAGGATGAGGATCTCGCTCGTCCGCTGGTCGGTGTCGCCCACTGCTGGATCGAGGTGATGCCCTGCAACTTCAACCACCGGACCTTGGCTGAACGGGTCAAGGAAGGGATTCGCGCCGCCGGAGGGACGCCGATCGAATATAATACGATCTCGGTCTCCGATGGCATCGCCATGGGCACCGAGGGGATGAAGGCGTCCCTGGTGAGCCGCGAGGTCGTGGCCGACTCGATCGAGCTGGTGGCCCGTGGCCATCTCTTCGATGCCCTCGTTGCCATTTCCGGCTGCGACAAGACGATCCCCGGAACCGTGATGGCCCTGTCCCGTTTGAACATCCCGGGGCTCATGCTGTACGGCGGCTCCATCGCATTCGGCGAGTATCGGGGCCGCCACCTTACGATCCAGGACGTGTTCGAGGCCGTCGGCGCCTTCAATGCCGGCAAGATGTCGGCAGGGGAACTCCGGGCTATCGAAGATCACGCGTGTCCCGGCGCAGGCGCCTGCGGCGGCCAGTTCACCGCTAACACGATGTCCACCGCCTTTGAGATGCTTGGCATCTCGCCGATGGGGTGGAATGGCGTGCCGGCGATGGATTCGCGCAAGCAAGAGGTGGCCTTCGAGACCGGGAAACTTGTGATGGATCTCTTGCGGCGAGGCGTCACGCCGAAACAGGTCATCACGCGCAAGGCCCTCCAGAACGCCATCGCCGGGGTGATGGCCACCGGTGGGTCCACCAATGCCGTGCTGCACCTCCTCGCCATCGCGAAGGTGGCTGGCGTCAAGCTGTCTCTCGACGACTTCGACCGGATCTCGAGGAAGACTCCAGTCCTGGCCGATCTCAAGCCGTGGGGGCGCTTCACTGCCCCGGACATGTATAGGGCCGGCGGCATGGCGGTGGTGGCCAAGCGTCTGCTTGACGCGGGCCTCTTGCACGCTGACGAGCTTACCGTCACCGGCAAGACGATCGGGGAAGAGGCGCGGGCCGCACAGGAGATGCAGGGGCAGCAGGTGATTCGGCCGCTCAACAACCCGCTCAAGCCGACCGGGGGACAGGTGATCCTGAGGGGTAATCTCGCGCCGGACGGCTGTGTGGGCAAGGTGGCGGGCCACGAGCGGATGGTGCATCGGGGCCCGGCGAGGGTCTTTGACCGTGAGGAGGATGCCTTCGCCGCCGTCAAGGCCGGAAAGATCAAGGCCGGCGACGTCGTCGTGATTCGCTACGAGGGGCCGAAGGGCGGGCCGGGGATGCGCGAGATGCTTGGTGTCACGGCGGCCCTTGTCGGCGCCGGCCTGGGAGGATCGGTGGCGCTCATGACCGACGGACGCTTTTCGGGCGCGACATACGGCCTGATGGCCGGCCACGTCGCGCCGGAAGCGGCTGTCGGCGGGCCGATCGCCGCCCTGCGCAACGGCGACATCATCGTCTTCGATGTCAAGAAGCGCCGAATCGACGTGGAGCTGCCCCGCGCCGAGATCAAGAGGCGGCTTGCCAAATGGAAGCCGCCCTCCCCCCGCTACAAGAGCGGCGTCATGGCCAAGTACGCCCGCATGGTTTCGTCAGCCTCGGAGGGCGCGGTCACGGACTGAGGAAGGGTTTCCAGCCTCTCGGCGCGTCCACGGCACGATCTCCCAAAGGCCGACCATCGTATCAACGGAACGGCCCACGCGCTGGGCCGTTTGTCGTCATGGCGCTCTGTCACCCTGCGAAGGGGAGTGAGCCCTGTGAGGGGCTAGCGGGAAAACTGAATGGAATGGCTGTGGGACCTAGTTCACCGAATTTACGATGTAGAAGCCTTGGTTCGCATCGGCGGCCTCATGGCCCTGATCGCTATCGTATTTGTGGAGACCGGTCTCTTTGTCGGCTTCTTCCTGCCGGGGGATTCGCTTCTGGTTACTGCGGGGCTATTTGCGGCCAGAGGGGACCTGGGCTTGTGGAGTATCTTTCTCTTCGTCAGCCTGGCGGCGATTGTTGGAGATACCGTCGGCTACATCATCGGGGCAAGAACCGGGCCCAAGATCTTCACTCGCGAGGATTCGCTCCTTTTCCACAAGAAACACCTTATCACCACCAAGGAGTTCTATGATCGGTACGGGGGGGTCACCATCATCATCGCTCGCTTCATGCCGATAGTCCGCACGTTCGCGCCCCTCGTGGCGGGAGTGGGGGGCATGGAGTACAGACGGTTCGTCTTCTATAATGTCGCGGGAGGGATTGGGTGGGTCGTGAGCATGACCTCCCTCGGCTACTTCCTCGGCAAGGCCGTTCCCGGTATCGACCGACACATCCATGTCGTGATCGCGGTCGTCATCTTTCTGTCGCTGCTTCCCGGGATCATCAAATTGGCTAGGGAGAAATGGAAAGTTCGCCGGACCGTCCCGTAACGCCCGGCGACCTGGACTCACCCCGCTTGGAGACCGAGTTCTTCGCCTGCCGTGCCGCTAACACCAACAGCCCTGCCGTGCTCTTCAATGAGATCATGCTGCGCTTGAGTGATCTGGCTGGCTGAGGCCCGAATCCTTTTTTCAAAGATATGCCTCCATGCTCGACACCTCTCTATTTCGGTGGAGCTACGACACCTGGACCGCGCTTGCGGAGCGCCACCGGTGGCTCCAATGGGCCGCCAGGTGGGGTGTTTCCGCCGCGTCGCTGACGCTGGGTATCCTTACCCTCATCGTCTTCCGGCGTGGGGCGGACTATTTTCCGTGGATTCTGGGCTACTTGATCCTCTTGTGGGTGGGCGGGGTTGTCTTCGCCCACATCCGGCAGGCACTCGATCTCCGTAACCGCCGCCTCGTCCGTGTGGCCCTTGATCTCACCATCCAGAACCTTCACCAGGACCTCCTACTGTTCCTGTTGCCCGTCTACTATGCCAGCACAACGCTCTCATCGCCCAACGTCCTTTTCCTTCTCCTGCTGGCGGGGGCGGCGCTCCTCACCACCATCGACCCGTGGTATCAAGCGACGATCCTCCGCTATCCTTGGGCGGGCCATGCCTTGTTCGTATTCGGGCTCTTCGCATCCCTGAACATTGGGTTGCCGCTCATCCGGTTGAGGAGCGCGTGGGCACTGGTCTTGAGCGCTGTCCTCAGCCTGCTGGCCTTGACCCCCGCCATCCGCCGTCGATTCGGGCTCTCCTGGCGAAACGCCACACTGGGAGCGGCCCTGGTGGCGTGCCTTGGAGCGACCATTCTCTGGTCCGTCCGCGACTGGATTCCTCCCGGGCCCCTTCACCTGTCGGCTGCAATCTTTGCCCGATCCGTCGAAAGGCTGGAGCCCGTGGAGCCGATTCGAAAGGTGTCGGCAGCGGACCTTCAGGCATGGGGCGAGCTGGTCTGTTACACCGCAGTGTCCGCACCGGCCGGGTTGCGAGAGCCTATCTACCATCTCTGGCGGAAAGATGGCATTCAGGTCGCCCGGGTTGCCCTTTCCCCCATCCTGGGAGGCCGCCCTGGGGGGTACCGCACCTACTCGAAGAGATCAGATCTTGGGACCGATCTGGCGGGACGCTGGACGGTTGATGTCCTCACCGTCCAGGGGCAGCTCATTGGGCGGGTCCGGCTCGTCGTGACTTCCTAAGATTGTCGCTCTTCCGGAAATCGTGTGGGTTCTTGCAAGGACGTGGGTGATTCCGAAGGGAGTCCCCTCCTTTGTAAGGAGGGGGTGGGGAGGTAGAAAGCTGGCCGGCTTACACCAACCACGGCCCTCCCGCGAGACCCAGCCCCTGGATGCCTCTA
>CAZCMC010000155.1:0-1632 GCA_964499665.1 uncultured bacterium
GGGAGATCATCGTCAATTCCTCCATGGTGGAGACCCGGGTCGCCGTGCTCGAGGACGGCGTCCTGGTTGAGCTGCTCATCGACGACTCGAAGAATAAGAGCGTCGCTGGCAATATCTACAAAGGGCGCGTCCTGAAGATCCTCCCCGGGATGCAGGCGGCCTTCGTGGACCTGGGGCTGGCCAAGGATGCCTTCCTCTATGTCCGCGACATCTTTGAGGATCTGGAGGAGTACGAGCGCCTCCTCACCCTCGGTGAGGAAGGCGACCAGACCGAACCGGCCCCCGAGGAGGAGGAGGAGCCGAGGCCCACCTTTGGCAGAGGCCGGCGCCCCCAGGCCAGCATTGAGGAACTCTTGAAGGAGGGCCAGGAGGTCCTGGCTCAGGTCGCCCGGGAGCCGCTCGGGACCAAGGGGGCACGCATTACGTCTCACATCACCCTGCCCGGTCGTTACCTGGTCTACATGCCCTCCGAGCAGCACGTTGGCGTCTCCCGGAAGATCGAGAACGAGGGCGAGCGTGCGCGCTTGAAGCACATCGTCGAGGAGATCAATCCGCAGCGGGAGGGCGTCATCGTCCGAACCGCCGGGATCGGGAAGGGGAAGGCGGAGATCGGGGCCGATCTGGAGTTTCTCCGATCCCTCTGGAAGAAGATCAAGACCAAGGCCGAGACCCTCACCGCCCCAGCGTTGGTTCAGAAGGACCTTGACCTCATCTTCAGAATCTTCCGGGATCTCTTCACGAAGGAGGTGGTCCGCCTGGTGGTGGACAGCCCGACCGAGTACGAACGGTGTCTCGAGTATGCCGAGTCGCTGCACTCGGACATTAAGTCACTCCTGTTTCTCTACACCGAAGATGAGCCGATCTTCCGGTCGTTTGGGATCGAACGGGAGATCGAGAAGGCGCTGCGGCACAAGGCCTGGCTGAAATCTGGCGGCTACATCGTGCTGGAGGAGACGGAGGCGCTGGTCTCCATCGACATCAACACCGGGAAGTATGTCGGTAAACACGACTTTGAGGAGACGATCCTCAAGACCAACCTGGAGGCGGCGCGGGAGATCGCGCGGCAGGTGCGCTTGCGAGACCTGGGCGGCATCATTATCATCGACTTCATCGACATGGCTCGGCAGGAGAGCCGGGATCGTGTCGTCCAGGAGCTAAAGGATGCCCTCAAGGCAGACCGCTCTCCCACCAATGTCTCGCTCCTGTCTGACCTGGGCTTGGTGGAGATGACCCGGAAGCGGGTCCGCCAGGGACTCAACAAGGCCCTGAGCGCCTCCTGCCCCGCCTGCGGAGGTCTGGGCTTCATCCGTTCGACCCCCTCTATCGCCCACCAGGTGCTCCGCGAGGCGGAGTGGCGTCTGTTTCGGAAGCGGATCCCCCGAATCAGGATCAGGGCCCACCCCGATCTGATCGGCTGGATACAGGCGGAGGATGGCGAGATGATCGAATCGATCCAGCAGAGTTATGGAGGGGAGATCGTCCTGGTCCCGGAGGAATCGTTGGCCCTCGGGAAATATCAGGTGTTGGAAGGGTAGCGTGCAGGGGTTCTTCTTAACCCTATCCCCTACACCCTATACCCTGCTCTTGCAGGATGTTCTGCTTGACAGGGCGGAAGGGGCCGCCTAGAATACC
>CAZCMC010000155.1:1732-3323 GCA_964499665.1 uncultured bacterium
GCCCTGGTGACTCTCGAAAAGATCGATGGAGAAGCCGGAAGCCAGGTCGAGCTTTCAAAAGTCCTGCTGGTGGCCGATGGGGATCAGGTGAGAGTCGGCGCCCCCTATCTTCAGGGCGCCAGCGTGATGACCGAGATCGTCCGGCAGGGACGGGGGCCCAAGATCACCGTCTTCAAGTTCAAACGGCGGAAACGATATCGACGCACGCAGGGGCACCGTCAGGCTCAAACGACGGTCCGAATCACAGAAATTAGGGTGTAATAACGGTTCCAAGTTCCAAGCGCCAGGTTCCAAGTTTCAAACCCGGAACTTGGAACCTGGAACCTGGAACCAGGAGCAGAGGTGAAGCATGGCACACAAAAAAGGGATGGGGAGCTCCCGCAATGGCCGGGACAGCCAGGGCCAGCGGCTGGGGATGAAGGTCGGTTCAGGACAGACGGTGCCGGCGGGCAGTATTCTGATCCGTCAGCGCGGCACCCGTTTCAAGCCTGGCAGGAACGTGGGCATCGGCTCCGACGATACCCTCTTCGCCAAGGTGTCCGGGGTCGTGACGATCGAGCACCGCGGGGGACAGGGCCGCTTCATCAGCATCTTGGGTGCCTGGCGCCGTATCTCCATGTTCGTCGATGAGGCCCGCATTCGGGTCAAGGCAGGGGACGGCGGCCGGGGCTGCGTGAGCTTCCGGCGAGAAGCGCATGTCCCGCGAGGCGGGCCAGACGGCGGCGACGGGGGCGACGGCGGAAACATCTACGTCGTCGCCAGCCGCTCGTACCGGACGCTCGGCGACCAGAGATACCGACAGCACTACCGGGCCGAGCACGGGGCGCACGGCCGCGGCAAGACCATGCATGGCCGGCGCGGCGCCGAGCTGATCATTTCGGTTCCTCTCGGCACGACTATCATGGACGCCGACACTGGCGAGCTCCTGGCCGACCTGATAGACGATGAGCAGCGGGTGCTTGTCGTGCGGGGAGGGAGGGGCGGTCGAGGCAATGCCCGCTTCGCGACCGCCACTCGGCAAGCCCCGCGCATCGCCCAGCCGGGCCAGAAAGGACAGGAACTACTGCTCCAACTCACCTTGAAACTGCTGGCCGACATCGGCCTCGTCGGCCTTCCCAACGCCGGAAAATCTGCCCTCTTGTGTCGCATCTCGGCCGCCCAATCGAAGGTGGCCGAGTATCCCTTCACGACCCTCACGCCGCATCTCGGAACCGTCGAAATCGACTCGTTGGGTAGCTTCGTGGTGGCTGACATTCCGGGCTTGATCGAGGGGGCGGCCGCGGGCGCCGGTCTCGGGATCCGCTTCTTGCGCCACATCGAGCGAACTCGGCTGCTGGTGCATGTGGTCGATGTCTCTGATGATGCCCGCGATCCGCTGGACGCGCTGTCCGTGGTCGAAGGAGAGCTTCAGGCCTTCGATCCACGGCTGCTCCAGCGCCCCCGCGTGATAGCCGCCAACAAGATCGATCTTCCCCATGGTCCCCACCTGGCCGCCCTCAGCGCCCACTGCATAGAGCGTGGCATTCGCCTCTTCCCGATTTCGGCCGTGACGGGAGAAGGTGTCGAGCGTCTCGTCCAGTATCTGGCCGAC
>CAZCMC010000155.1:3423-4509 GCA_964499665.1 uncultured bacterium
GAAGCGACTGGTTGTCAAAGTCGGGTCGGCCGTCCTCTCCAAAGGGGATGTCGGCCTGCACCGGCCGACCATGGAGCGGATCTGTCGCGAGCTCTCCTCGATCAGGGAAGAGGGGCGGGAGGTGGTCCTCGTCTCATCGGGCGCGATCCTGGCCGGGATGGGTCGGCTCGGGCTCACGGAGCGGCCCGGCAGCATCCCATTGAAGCAGGCCGCCGCTGCCGTCGGGCAGACGCTCCTCATGCGCCACTATGAGGAGGGGTTCGATCCGTACGGGCAGAAGGTGGCACAACTGTTGCTTACTCAGGAGGACTTCCGATCCCGGCCCCGTTACCTCAACGCGCGAAACACCCTGTTCACACTGCTCCATCTAGGGGTGCTGCCGATCATCAATGAGAACGACACGGTGGCGGTGGAGGAGATACGGTTCGGCGATAATGATAATCTTTCGGTGCTCGTCGCCACGATGGTCGGCTCGGACCTGTTGGTCATCCTGACCGACTTGGATGGGCTCTACACCGCCGATCCGCGAATGGATGCTGAGGCCCGGCTCATTTCCCAGGTGCCCCGAAGGTCGGGGGAGGTGTCCTTCTGGGCCGCCGGATCAGGGACTGGGCTCGGCACCGGTGGGATGCAGACGAAGGTGGAGGCGGCACGGCGAGCGGCGGCCTCAGGGATCCCTACCGTCGTTGCGAACGGTCTCGTCGAAGGGATTCTAGCCCGGATCCTCCGTGGCGAGGAAGTCGGCACCCTGTTCCAGGCGTCTTCCTCGAGGATGCGGGGTCGAAAGCGTTGGCTGGCCCATGCGAGTCAGCCGCGGGGCCAGATCACCGTCGATGCCGGAGCAAGGGAGGCGTTGATCAGAGGGGGCAAGAGTCTCTTGCCATCGGGGGTCATGTCGGCTACCGGTGGGTTCGAGGGGGGCGAGGTGGTCAGCCTGTGCGACATCGATGGCAAAGAATTCGCCAGGGGTGTCGCCAACTATGACGCCGAGCAAGTGGCGCGGATCAAAGGGATCAAGAGCAGCCAGATCGAGGCGACGCTGGGCGCCAAACCATTCGATGAGGTGGTTCACCGGGATAACCTGGT
>CAZCMC010000156.1:0-4500 GCA_964499665.1 uncultured bacterium
GCCCAGCCTCTGGATGCGTCTACCCCTCCCCGCCTCCCCTTACAAAGGGGAGGAATCTGAAGGGCGCCCACACAAAAGCCTGAAGAGCCTAAAAAATGACCTGGAAGAAGATTGGATCAAATCTACTCTCAGTCAAGCCGGATGTGGTCTAGACGAGATCAAAGCCTTCATCGCAGACGCTAAAGTCTGAAGCCCTCCCCACGAATCTCTGCACACTTTCGATCTGACGTTATATTTTCTTTCTCTGTGTTGTTATTCAATTCAAATTAGGACACTACCGGTAGCGTCTTCCAAGAATTGCGGATCACGGGTTCGCACCGCACATCACCGCGCCAGAAGCGGAGCCATCGCCGACCCCGGGCTTCTCATTGGCCACACGACGCCCTCTCACCCAGCATGCCAGACCCCGATTGACCTCAGAATGTGTACTGCAGCGTCAGGTACGCGAAGTTGATGTCCTTGCTGGGTCCTGACTCCCTGATGAAGTCGCCGGCGAAGAAGTGGCTGTACCCCAGAAGGCCCAACAGGTGACGGTCGAACTGGTATTTGAAAAGCAGGTCGATCTCGCTCCCGATCTCGCTGGACGATCCGGCGGAGCCGGCCCGCACCACATTGCCGCTGGCGTTGTACAACGCATCGCGCGTGTCCGCCCGCCAGAAGAGGTGTCCCTCCAGGCTCGCGACCAGCTTCGTGAACGGCTGAACTGAGAGGCTGGGGTTGACGTCGATGATGTTCTGCCGTCCAACCGTGTCGATGTAGCCGAGGTAGGCGTGCCCCAGCGGGAAGAGTTGGCTGAACGTTTGAACGTCTCCGCCCGCCTTATCGTCGCCGCTGGCATAATCGAGGCCGACTTGCAGACGCGGGGCCGCGGGGAACTCCGCGAAGGTGTAACCCAACTGGCCGGTAATCATGAACGCATCGACGCTCCCCGCACCGACCCGTCCGACTTGAAACGCGCCTTCAAGCTCGTAGTCGATTCCTGTGGTGGCGACCTTCCCCCAAAGGCGGCCGCCGAGCGTGTGTCTCTCCTCGCGGCCCACCGTGCCGTTGTAATTCGCAAACGGCGAGCCGGGGAAGGCCCCGACATCACTCTGCAGGCCAAGCCAGTACAGATCGAGGCCGACCGCCTGAGCCAGGGGGACTTTGCCGCTGGCGTAGATGCCATAGAATTGAGTGCTCAAGTCGCTGGTGTTGAAGTTGTATTTCTGCACGGGGACGAACAGTGCCCAGAAACCGGTGATGGTCCAGTCCCGTAGCTTGAAGATTCCCGACACGCCATCGAATGTGCGGCGAGTGTTGGCCCAGTCCAGCGGGCTCACCAGTCGCTGCCGACCGAACGCCATCTCCTGGCGGCCCGCACGGAGGGTGAATTGAGCCCCGTCAAACAGTCGCAGGCTCAGATCCACGAACCCATTCTGGAGGTCCAGCTCGTCGGTATCCACGGTCCGCCGGCCCCCCACCAGGCTCCGATCGGTTTCAAGAGCGCTCTTGCCCTCGACGAAGACCCGCAAATGCTCACCGACGTGCAGATCGCCGTGCAAGCGGACCCGCGAGAGCAGGAACACATCATCGTGATCGGCCGTAACCGGGGCTCCGAAGTTGAAGTTGGTCCAGATCTCCACGCGCTGCCGGATCTGGCCGCCAAAGCTGATCCAGATCGAGCCGTCCTCATTTAGCGGGACGTACTTCATGGGGTCAAAGAAGTCGCCGGTCTGGGTTGTGTCCTTGCCGGCTAGAACCGACCAATTCTCCTGGTAGCGCATATCCTGGTATGGCGGCCGCTGCACCTGTTGGGAGGGGCCATCGGCAAGCACCGGCGGACCGGCACACGTGGTCACTGCCATGACAGTCCAGAGCACCAGCCATTTGAGGTCTAGAGTCGAACGGGTCATGCATCTCCTTTCCATTTCGATGTCCTTTGCCATCAAACCCTCCCTATTTTTAGCCTGCTTAGGTTGATGGGGAGCTGGTTTCAATACGGGAGGTCTCCGCACCCTGGCGAAGCGCCCTGTGCCCTATAGGACTCACCTCATGAACATGCAGACAAAACAGCGAAAAACACAAAAAAGGGGATTAGCCGATGATCTCGCTAACCCATTGAAAAGGCTGGTTACGTGGGCAGGATTTGAACCTGCGACCTTTGGGTTATGTGCCCGAACAATCAAGCCGCGCAACTGCTTGTGTTTACTGTAACTTACTTATTTGACTGCAATTGTGCCATCCATTCGCCACGTCTTGACACCAGTTTGGCCGTCTAGAGCCCGGTCCGGTGGGCCGACTGACCTCTAAAAATTCAAACTTGAAATTCCCTGTCCTCAGGCTTGAATTTTCAAGTCGAGGCTTGAAATTTCAAGCCGTACACCCCACATTCCAGGCAGGAATTTCCGTGTTGCGCCCCCCTCGCTTGGAGAAGCCATCGAGGGACTTTCGTGAGCCCCGTCTGACAGCCGATGACCCATGATCCCACGGTCACCCTCCGATGCAGGCGACGTTCGAGCGCTCCACTCCAGCATCACTCTCCTTTCGGTTGTCCCGGACGCCTCAGCGGGCCATAGCGCCCACAGGTGAACCGGGCGAGCGGCCTTTCCGGCCCGGGGAAGGGTCCCGCCTTTCACTCGGGCCTTCACCTCGCGGACGGTGGCAGGCAGCATCCTCATACGGCCTGCCCCTCGGGATTACGAGGTACCGCGTAAGGGCTTCGCTGTGGCTGTCAGATCTGGTGTGGCATCATCTCCTGGCCATTGGGTTCTCTTCGAGCGCTATGATACAATGTCTCGTCCAGAAGTCAAGGGAGGGCAGGAGCCCTAGAACAGAGATAGGAGTCGTCTTTGCGAGGAGCGGGACCCCTCGCCTGTCATTGCGAGGAGCGATGCGACGAAGCAATCCCTGGACTGAGGTGCTCGAAGGCTCGGGGCTCGGGGCAGGCTCCGCAATCTGACCTGCAAGGTCTGCCCTGAGCCGAGTCGAAGGGACCGAGGGGGCGTAGCCCCGGTTCCTCCCGGGGCGCGGCAGGTACCGGGCCACGAGCGCTCGCAGGCCCAGCGCGTGGGTGTACTCCGCCAGCAGCGCCAGGCCGCCTGGGCGGTCAGTGTCTCGTCCGTCCGTTCGAGCTTGAAGGGCAACACGGTTTGTCGTATCATGGGCCTCACCTTGTGGGTGAAAGGGGTTGTTGGTGCTCACCCCCTTTCTATCCGCTCTCAAAGCGGCCCAGAAGGTTTTTCCTTCATTCCTATCTCTGTTTTAGGGTGGCCGCGAACGCTGACTGGCCGCTGCTTGCGCACCCGCTCAATCCATCTGCCCCAGCGACCGGTGCGCCTCCGGAGGGCCTAGCATTGCAGCAGCACCTCATGCAGCTCCTGCCGGGTCTCGCCCGTCCGGCGTTGGCAGCAGCCGAAGCAGCAAGCTTGACATCCTCGAAAAAGTCGGTAGAATACGCCACCGTGCGCCAGTGCTCCATTCGGTGTCGTTGCGAGCCGCAGCCCCCTCGCCTATGTCATTGCCTCGAAAGTCCCCTTCAACCTCACCTTCTCCCCTCAGGGGAGAAGGGACGGATGAGGGGCAATGACGGGGGAGGGATTCGAGGCCTCGCAACGACGCATGCTGCCTGGAGGTGAAAGGTTAACATGGCGCTGTCGATCGATCTCGCTCGATACGCAAGCCGGATCGACCGGGACCGGAACCTGAAGGAGGAAGTGCTCGTTTTTGAACACGACGGCGCCCACCTCTTCGGGCTGCTTCACCTTCCGTTGGTGGTCCCGAAAGGTCTTCCGCGAGCCGGACTGGTCATCTGCGCGCCCTTCGCCGTCGAGCAGGTCGGTGCCTCCCTCCTGCAGGTGGAGGCGGCTCGCGTCCTGGCGTCGAACGGCCTTCCTGTCTTCCGCTTCCACTACCGTGGCTCGGGCGATAGCGAGGGCGATCCCGAAGAGGTGACGCTCTCGGGCCAGGTGTCCGATGCGCTCCGGGCGATCGATCTGCTCTGCGAACGGGAGCGCCTCGAGCGGGTCGGCCTCCTCGGGATCCGCCTCGGCGGGACCGTGGCGGCGCTTGCGGCAGAGACTGAGCCCAGGGTCAGGGTCCTGGTCCTCTGGGAGCCGGTTGTCCGGCCCAGGGCCTACTTCAACGAGTTCCTCAGGGCCAAGATCTTTTCCGAGCTGATGAACCACCAGCAGCCGAGCGCGTCGGTGAACCAGATGCTGGACGAGATGCGGCGAACAGGGCAGGTCGAGGCGCTCGGCTATCTTCTGCATCGCCGCCTCTTCGACGACGCGGTCCCCGTCGATTTGAGCAGGGATCTGAAGGCCTTCTTAGGTCGGGCCCTCGTGGTCCAAATCTCGCGGAAGGCGAAGGTGGAGTCCGCATTCGAGATGCTGCGCCAACGCCTTGAGGGCTGTGGCGCTCGATGCGACCTGGAGGTGGTGATAGAGGAGCCCGGCTGGTTCTTTGGCGTGGATACGCCCTATCGGTCGCAGCGCCTGATCGGGCTGACCTGGAGCTGGTGTC
>CAZCMC010000157.1:0-4463 GCA_964499665.1 uncultured bacterium
CAAGAGGTACAGCGTCTAAGATCACAAATTGTGATCTTAAAGCCCGGGCAGCACCTGAAGTACCTTCCGTACGCCTTCACCGAACATGGCGCCATCATGGCGGCCAACGTATTAAACAGCCCGCGGGCCGTCCAGATGAGCGTGTTCGCCGTGTGGTCCCGCGTGCGGTTGCGGGTCTCCTGGCGTCTGGTCTACAAAGGGAAAGGGGATAGCAAGCGATGACCGCATCCCTTGTGTCGGTGGATCGGATCCAGCAGGCGATCCTCCTCCTACGGGGCCAGAAGTCATATTGGATCGCGACTTGGCGGTTCTCTATCGGGTGCCGACGAAGGCGCTAAAGCAGGCGGTTAAGAGGAACATCGGTCGATTCCCCGAGGACTTCATGCTTGCCCTTACTCCGGAGGAGTTTGCCGAATGGAGGTCACAGTTTGTGACCTCCAAGGCCGACCGCATGGCCCTTCGCCATCCACCGATGGCGTTCACCGAGTAGGGCGTTGCGATGCTGTCGAGCGTCCTGAATTCGGTCGGGGGAGAGAGGCGAAAGTCAACGTGCGCAACAACGTCCAGGAAACGTCCAGTCGCGCACCTGGAGGTTCACCGATGAGCACACGGGTTGCTCTGAGTCCGGCGCCAAGCGTCGAGCGGCGTATTCTTTCCATCCGCGGTCAGCGGGTGATGCTGGATGCTGATCTCGCATCTCTCTATGGAGTATCAACGCGGGCCCTCAACCAAGCGGTGAAACGGAACAGGGAACGCTTTCCCGAAGACTTCATGTTCCGCCTGACGGAAGCGGAGAAAGCGGAGGTGATCACAAATTGTGATCACCTCCGACCGCTCAGGTTTTCGCCTTCCCTTCCCCACGCGTTTACAGAGCACGGGGCAATTATGCTGGCGAGCCTCCTAAACACCCGAATCGCGGTTCAGGCCAGCGTGCAGGTCGTACGGGCCTTCGTCCGGCTCCGGGAAATCCTGGCAACCCACAAGGACCTCGCCCGCGAATTGAGGAAACTCGAGAAGAAATACGACGCCCAGTTCAAGGTCGTCTTTGATGCCATCCGGCAACTCATGGCGCCGTCGAAGAAAGCGCCGCGGTCCATCGGCTTCCGGGTCGAGGAGAGGGGGCCGACCTATCGGGTGCGGCGCCTGCGCCGCGCGCCATCGCCGTGATGAGGAGACTGACCAGCCAAAGCTTCCGTCAGCGCGAAGAGGCGATGGCCGAAGTAGGGAACGATCTCCCGCAGATACATCCACTCGGCCATCAGCCTGGAGAGTCAGGCGTGTGGCGCTGGGGTAGACAGAGAGGCGGGGACTTGGTCGGCCTCGAGGGGCGGCGGTCCACCCCAGATGAGGACGTCGGGACACAGATCGGCGCCATTGCTCCAGACTACGGTTCCGCCCTCGGCGTGGACTTCCCGGAATCTCTGTGGGTCCTGGAGCAGTTCTTCGAAGATTCGCCCGCTCATGAGCGGACGGATGTCCCGGTCGATCACGGCATTGTTAGTGAGGCGGAGACGCAGACGAAACCCCTCCAAGGGCTCGGCTGCGAGAATCCTGATGAGAGCCATGAGAGCGTCTCCTTACTCCAGGGGAGAGATCGGTCGCGGCGGCTCGCCCGCGCGTGCCAACCGCCAGTCCTCCCGGAGAGCGTCGCGGTGCAACACAGCCCATTCGAGGACCAAGGCCAGCGCGCGTCGCGGCAGCTCCCCTCGGTACACTTCCAGCGTTTCTATGACGATCAGTGCCTCGGACCCCGCATACTCGGCGTGGAAGTGTGGTGGCTGATGATCATTATAGAACATCTTGATCACAACGCCAAAGAACCGACTGATCTCCGGCATACCGTCTCTCCCGGCAGTGCGGGGAATGCTCCTGGGCCATACGGCTTTGCAATGCAACATACCACACGGGTTCCTGGTCGGACAATGAGTATCTGGCGCATCGAGTGCTTGGCTTCCTGGTCGAGGAGGCAAGACCGGCCTATCGGAGGGGGCGGCTTTGCGGCGCGTCATCGCAGCGACGGGGACCGATTGGGTAGGAAAGGGCTTCAGTCTGAGGGGTGAAAGTTAACGCGGGCAACAACGTCCCCCAATACACGGAGGTTGACTGATGAGTTCATGTCAGGTTCTCCCCCGCTCTCCCCTACGCCTTTACCGAGCACGGGGCAATCATGCTGGCGAGCGTCCTCAACACCCCAATCGCCGTTCAGGCCAGCGTGCAGGTCGTACGGGCCTTCGTCCGGCTCCGGGAAATCCTGGCAACCCACAAGGACCTCGCCCGCGAGTTGAGGGAACTCGAGAAGAAATACGACGCCCAATTCAAGGTGGTGTTCGACACGATCCGCGCGCTGATGGTGCCGCCGGAGAAGGCACGGCGTTCGATAGGGTTCCGCGTGGAGGAGGCGGGGCCCGGCTATCGCCTCCGCCGGCCAGTGCGGCGAGGCCGTGTGCAGTGAGGCGGTGATCCCCGGCGAGCCGTGGGTGGCCGTTCTCCCCACGCGCGTGGGGATGGTCCGTTGGGGCTTGACACCGCGTATAGCCGAGACGGGTTATGAGCTAAAGCAATGTACACAGGAAACGATACACTATCCTCAGGGGTGGTTTGACAAAATGTACGGTGTTCTGTACATTTAAAGGGACAATGAGAAGAAAGGAGGGTGACATCATGCGAAGAGAGATGTCCATTACGGAAGCTCGGCACGCTCTTACGTCTCTTCCGGAGCGCCTGGTCGAGGATTCCGCCACGCTTGCCGTCACGCGACGTGGCAAGCCAGTCCTGGCCGTCATGCGGTGGGATCTCTATGAGTCTATCGTTGAGACGCTGGAGATCATGGGCGACAACGAATTGATGGCGGCCCTACGCCAGGGTATCAAGGAGATTGACGCGGGGCGAAGCATCTCGTGGAAGGAGGCCAGGCGGGAGCTTGGTCTGTGACCTATCGGATTCGGCTTGCCCCGTCCGCCTTGCAACTTCTGAGAAAAATCGCTGACCGCCGGATCCAGACCAAGCTCCAAGAAGCAATTGATAGTCTAGCGGAAGAGCCAGCGAAGCAAGGCAGAGGGCTGCTTGGCGACCTTGGGGCGTATCGGAGCCTCCGAGCCGTTGGGCAGCGGTACCGTATCATCTATCGGGTGGACGACCACAATGCCACGGTGTTGATCCTGGCATTAGGAATTCGGAAGACGGGGAGCAAGAAGGATGTCTATGCCCTCGCTCGGAAGCTGTTACGCCTGCGCCTCGTAGGGCCGCCTCGCAAGAAATAGCGTCCGACCCGAGGATCGGGCGAGAATTGAAACGCATCAGGCTAACTTCCGACTGTGCATTCCACCGGTCATAGAAGCGCGTCGCGGACGCGTTCGCGTGACCGAGCCATTCCTGCCCTTTGGCGATGTCCGCCCCTCCCAAGGAAGACAATTGACACTTGTCACTTTTCATGTTAGGCTGAGCCATGATTGAACACTTCAGGCATAAGGGACTGAAAAGGCTCTTTCAACAGGGGGAGGCCAAAGGCATCAGCCCGGACCTGCTCGAGAAATTGGAAAACATCCTGTTCGTTTTGAGTCGCGCCCGGAGGCCTAAAGACATGAACCTGCCCGGTTTCAGACTGCACCGCCTCAAAGGCGACCTCAAGGGCTTCTGGAGCGTGATTGTCCGGGCAAACTGGCGCGTCATTTTCCGCTTCGAGGAGGGCGACGCGTACGATGTTGATCTGATCGACTACCATTAGAAAGGAGAATGTGCCATGCGCATGAAGAACCCCCCGCATCCCGGCAGGATTGTCCGCCAGGAGTGCATCGAGCCGTTAGGCGTGACCGTAACAGAAGCAGCGGAACGCCTTGGCGTCACGCGACAGGCCCTGAACAACCTCGTGAACGAAAAGGCCGGGATCTCTCCGGAGATGGCTATCCGGCTTTCCAAGGCCTTCGGCAGTGGCCCCGAGGTGTGGCTCGGTATGCAGATGGAGTACGACCTTGCGCAGGCGGAGAGAAACGCCGGAAAGATCAAGGTGAATAGAATCACCGCCACGCATCCTGTCATGCGCTAAGGGAGGCAGGCCAATGAGAGTTTATGGCCTCAGTCCGTGACTCAGAATCTAGGACAGGAGGGACAGTAGACGTGCGCTGCCGGGCGTTGATGCTGTTTATAGCTATCATCACGGGGATACCAGGTATCCCGCTATCGGCGCTGGCCTGTACGTGCGCGGAGCCCTCGTCAGTTCAGGAAGGGTTGAAGCAAGCGGATGCGGTCTTTCTCGGGTTGGTTGAACGATTCGAGCTGAAAGGGACGGGCAGAATTGCGACGTTTCGTGTGCACACGGTCTGGAAAGGCCCGGAGGCGTCTCGCCTTTACGTGGCCACGGGTGGCGGCGATGGAGACTGTGGATATCATTTCATCGTTGGGGTAAAGTACCTAGTTGTCGAGTATGGGGACATCGTTCACCTGGGATGTATGGGGACATCGTTCAT
>CAZCMC010000158.1:0-4389 GCA_964499665.1 uncultured bacterium
TCATCTATGATCTATCCCTGAGGCTTTTATACCATCATCGCACACCCCCGTCAAGTCCTTTAGCCCGCCGATTCGACAGGAATGAAACGAGCTGATGCGCCTCAACCAGGGGCCAGGCCGCTTGCCTTGGCATCAGGTCTTGTGGCATGATGGATCGAACGTGAAGTCGATCAGGGCGGGAGGGATCAAGCGCGGTGAAGATGCGATTGGGGATCCGGGGAAAGGTAATCGCCTCAATGATGGCGACCCTCATCCCATTCCTGGCCCTCAGTCTCTACTGGTCGTATCGCGAGCTGCAAGCCGAACGGGGCATGATCCAGCTCGAGACCCTTCGCTTCGCGTCATCGGGCGCAACGATCGCCGACGAGTTCGTCACCGCGACCGAGCAGGTGCTGATGACCGTGGCCGAGACCCCTGCCGTCAAAGTCAGGGATCGATGGCTGCTCAACCTCCTGGTGAAAAACCTCAAGCCGAAATTCCCCTACTTCCTGAACCTGATTGTGGTGGACAAGCGAGGGGATCTGATCGCCTCGGCCATCGATCCCCCACCAAAGCAGCGGGTCTCCTACGCGGACCATCACTGGTTCCAAGAGATCTCCATTACACACCGCCCAGTGGTGAGCGAGCTGATCACCGGCAGGTTAACCGGCCTCACACACGTCGTCATTGCGGATCCTATCCGTGACCGCAACGATCGATTTCGCGGCGCGGTCGCGGCGCCCATCGACCTGCAGGGGCTTCAAAAAGCCTTCGGCAGGCTTATGCTCCCGACTGACGCAACGATCGTCGTCCTCGATCGACGCGGCACGGTCCTGCTGCGCCTTCCGCCCAAGACGGACTGGATTGGCCGGCGCGTCGCTGATGTCGCCCTCTTCCAGGAATCAACCAGGAGCGATCGCGGATTCGTCGAGGGCCCCTCGCTGGACGGCACGGATCAGCTCAATGCCTTTGCAGCGACGAGCCGGGCGCCCTGGTCGATCCTCGTCAGCATCCCACTCTCTCGCGCTCAGGCCGGCTTCACGCAAAAGATGAGACAGGCCGCCGCCCTCATCACCGCAGCGCTGACCATCGCCTTTATCCTCGGCACGTTCCTCTCCCGGCGGATCGCCGAGCCGGTCCGGCGCCTGGCCAAGGGGGCCAGGGCGATAGGCGAAGGCCGGCTCGACGCGCGGATCGAGAGAGTCTCCAGCGACGAAATCGGCGAGCTGACCGAGGATTTTAACCGGATGGCCGACAGTCTGCAGACGACGCAGGCGCAGCGAGAGCGTCACACGACTCAGCTTGCCACGCTGAACACCATCGCCTCAGCGATGAGTCGTTCGCTCGATCTGGATGAGGTGCTGCGCGAGGCGCTGTCCAAGGTGTGTGAGGTCTTCGGCGCCGACGCGGGCGCCATCTTCCTGCTTGGGCGCGACGGACTGCTCCACCTCACACACCATCAAGGGCTCTCGGACCGCCTTGCGGCGCGGGTGAAGACCCTGAAGGTTGGCGAGGGGGTGCCGGGCCAGATCGCCCAATTGAGGCAACCTGCGATCGTCCGGGCAGACCAGCAGCCCATGGCCTCTGAGTTCCCGCTCCTCGGTCAAGAGCAGATCGAAACCATCGCCGGCGCCCAGCTCATCGCTGAGGCGGATATCCTCGGGGTGATCGTCCTGGCCAGCAAGAGCGCCCGGCACTATTCGCCCGATGAGATCGAGCTGCTGGCCACCGTCGGCAAACAGGTGGGAGTGGCGCTGCAGAACGCTCGTCTGCACGAGCAGGTCATGGAGTCCAAGACCTACCTGGAGCAGGTGATCGAAAGCTCCCACGACGGCATCATCACCGTCAATCCCGATCTCACGATCAGGACATGGAGCCGGGGCGCAGAGCAGATTCTTGGCTGGAACAGGGAGGAGGTCGTCGGGCGCCCGGCACGCTTTGTCCCTGAGGAGCTGTGGGAGGAGGCACGAGCCAAGGTCGCGGTAGCAATGGAGAGCAGGCAGACCATCTACTACGAGACGGTCCGATACCACAAGGATGGCCACGCCATTGATGTCAGTCTGACACTCTCTCCCCTGCTGGGACATGATGGGCAGGTGTTGGGCGCCATGGCTATTCTCCGGGATATCACCGATCGAAGGCAATTCGAACGCGCCTTGAAGGCGTCCGAGGAAAAATACCGTACCCTGTTCGAAAGCGCCAATGACCCGATCTTCCTAATCGATCCCGAAAACGGCGCGATCCTTGACGCGAACCAGCAAGCGGTTGCCACCTCGGGCTACTCTGCCGATGAGCTTCGTCGGATGCGGATGCCCGATATGCACCCTGCGGAAGAGCGGGAAAAGGCGGAGGCGATCGTCAAGGGGGTTGTGCAACAGGGCGCGATCATAAGCTTCGAGGGAACAAATCTGCGGACCCGCGACGGCCGGCTCATCCCTCTGAGCATCAGCGCTCGCCTGGCGGAATTTGGTGGGCGCCGGGTCATCATGGGGATCGCGCGGGACATTACGGATCTGCGCCGAGCGGAGGAGGAACGGGCGACTATCCAGGGCCGGCTCCTGCAGGCCGAGAAGCTGGCCTCGTTGGGACAGTTGGCCGCCGGCGTGGCGCATGAGATCAACAACCCGCTGGCCACGATCGCCGGCTGCGCTGAGGGGCTGTTGGATAGAGCCTCCGACGCGTCACTTCAAGCCCAGCCCGCGTTCCAGGACTTTCCCGAGTATCTCGCGGTGATCGAGGAAGAGGCGTATCGATGTAAGGAGATCACCGGGAGTCTCCTCCAGTTCGTTCGCGCCGAGGGCGGCGATCGGGAGCCGACCGACATCAATCATATTCTGGAGAAATCGTTGGAGCCGACCTCTCACCAACCTCGATTCAGTGGGCTTGCACTCCATTTCGAACTCGATCCTCACATTCCCATTCTTCAGATCAATCAGAATCGGCTTCGCCAGGTGTTCCTGGCACTAGCTGTCAATGCGCTGGAGGCGTGCCGCGGAAAGGGCAGGCTGACCGTCCGGACCCTCAAGCGGGCCACTCAGGCCGGCAACGAAGTCGCCATCGAGTTTGAGGATACCGGTTGTGGAATTCCTCCGGAACTGCTCGGAAAGATCTTCGAGCCGTTCTTCACCACCAAGGGCGAACAACGGGGGACCGGGCTCGGCCTGGCGATCTGTCACAGCATTGTGGCAGAACACGGCGGTCAGATTGAGGTCGAATCCGAGGTTGGGCGTGGAAGTCTGCTCCGGATCACGCTTCCGGTCTTCGCAGAGGATGCGTGAGGGTCCGCATGCAGCCAACCACTATCCGAGTCCTGGTTGTGGACGATGAAGCGAATTTTCGCAAACTCCTGGTCCGAGAACTGGAGCGCCGGGGGCATCGAATCCTGGCAGCCGAAGACGGCGTCAAGGCCCTTGAGGTTCTGCAACAGCGGGAAGTGGACGTCGTCCTTCTCGATCTCAAGATGCCAAGCTTGAGTGGAATCGACGTGATGCGCCGCTTGAAGGAGCACCCTGAGCCGCCGGAGGTCATCGTCATGACAGGCTACGCCAGCATCCCGACAGCCATTGAGGCTGTGAAGCTGGGGGCGTACGACTATGTGACCAAACCGTGTAAGATCGAAAAACTCGATCTGCTCATCCGGAAGGCGTTCGAGAAGCGACATCTCGTGGGCGAGAATCTTCTCCTTCGGTCAAGGCTGGAATCCGCACGGGAAGAATCAGAGCTGATCACCGAAAGCCCCAAGATGTTAGAGGTGCTGAAGCTGATCAATCGAGCCGCTCCGACCGACTCCGCGGTCCTCATCCTTGGAGAGAGCGGCACCGGCAAGGATATGCTGGCGAGGGCTATTCACGGTCGATCACCGCGGAAGAATGGCCCGTTCGTTGCCATCCACTGCGGAGGACTTCAACGGGAGATCCTGGAGAGCGAGCTGTTTGGCCACGAGCGAGGCGCCTTCACGGGCGCCCACGCCACTAAGCCAGGCCTGTTCGAGATGGCTGATAAAGGGACGGTCTTGCTGGACGAGATCGGCGAGATGCCGCTTGACAGCCAGGTGAAGCTGCTCAGGGCTCTTGAGACGCAGTCGTTCTACCGCGTCGGGGGGACCCGGCCGCGACAGGTCGATGTCCGGGTCGTGGCCGCCACCAATACAGACCTGGCCGACGCGGTGCGCCAGGGGGAGTTCCGACAGGACCTGTTCTATCGAATTAATACAGTCACCATCACACTCCCACCCTTGCGGGAGCGACCGGAGGATATCTTGCTGCTTGCCGGGCACTTCCTTGCCGATCGCCCCTCCCTTTCGCCGATGCGGCTGTCGGAGGATGCCGAACACGCTCTCCTACGTTATCCCTGGCCGGGCAATGTGCGGGAACTCAAGCATGTGATTCAGCGCGCCCTCATGCTGGCCCC
>CAZCMC010000159.1:0-4342 GCA_964499665.1 uncultured bacterium
GTCCCCACGACGGTCGTGATCGTGAGATGCTGCGTGAGCGCCTTGACCAGGAGCTCGATCTGCCAGCGGTCCTTGTCGATGGCCGCGAACCAGGCGTCGTCCACGTCGCCCCGGTCGATGACCAGGATCGTGGCCACGGGCACCTCATGCTGGCGGCCCTCGGTGATCACGGCAGAGCTGGGCAGGGACCCCCTCATGGTCCAGGAGCAGGGGGAGCTGCACCGCCCCCTTGGTGCGGCGGCACGTGGCCCAGTCGAAGAGCGTGGCATACAGGTCGATCACCGAAGCCTCCAGGCTGGCCAGTGTGTTCTTGAACCGGCACGTGCGGCGCCCCGCCGCGACTGCCCGGCAGCGGGTGAGCAACCGGCCGAAGACCTCCTGGTCCAGGGCCCAGGGCCGATGCGCCTTCGCGTCCGCCAGGGTGGACCGACTCGGGGCCGTGATCCCCAGGGGGCTGAGCTTCCCCTCGCAGGTGGCCAGCCCCCCGCAGATCTCTCGGAGAGACTTGGCCCGGCCCAACTGGCAGAAGAGCATGGCAACGAACTGGCCCCAGCAGGTGAAGCCCTGGGCGTGGCGTTCGGCTCTCGTCTCCTCGACCGCCTGCTCAACGTCGAGACGCGAGAAGAGCTGGAGGAGCTGGCTGCACACACTCACGCACCGATTCACTGTTGCGCCTCCGTTCCGGCTGCGGAGTGGGACATCTGTGCACCCCCACCATAGCTGGGGGAGGCTCAACTTCCAAAGCTAATTTGGACAAGAGTGGTTGCATACCAATCTCAAGAGGTCGTTTGACTCAAGGGGTTCCACAGATCAATCCGAAACGAGCACCGAGGGTACAGCACGTGTTTTCAACAGGTCAATCCGGATAGCCAACAAACTCCCGGCTTGGTGGTTCTTCGAGGTCCGGACGATCTCTTCCCCACTGTAAGCATTCTCATTCAAACACTGCTTAATGGCCTTTCTAAAGACACTACCTCCGGCCACCTTTGGATAGTTGAATCTAGTCGGATCAGAATCCACGAGTAAGGATGCTGGACTTGCCCTGGAAGAATTCGAGGAAGCTGAATTTGTAACTTGAGTGTAAGTAAACAGGAGCACATGGGACTTGGTGGAATTCAAATTAGGACACTACCCTCGACTCAAATCCTCCTGGTCCGATTACCTGGCGCAGTCCCCGGCATATTGACCTTGACCATAGATGACCGGCGCCCCTATACTGACTTGACTTCGAGCGGTTCCAGGTCCTGGGTGCCGGGTTGCACGTTCCGGGTTCCTGGCTCCCTGAAGCTTCACACCTTCTTCAATTCGGCACGTGGGTACTTGGAGCTCGAACCACGTAACGACGAGGTAAGGAATGGGCCCCACTTCCCGTCCCTTCATCAAGTTGCTTCGCCAACGCGTTGATGAGCCTCCTCAGGCCGGCACGGTGTCGCCGCCGTTCGAGGAGCAGCGCGGGCTGATCGGGGCTCTGCAGATTCTGCTGCAGGGCTCCCGACCGGATGAAGGTCTCGTTCCGCCTCTGAAGGGTTTTATCGCCGATGAGCAGCGGAAGATCTTTGAGATCCATCGGCAGGGTGGGAGCGGGCGGGAGGTGGTAGAGGCCATCACCGACCTCACAGACGCGGTGGTCACCTCCCTCTATCGACTCGCGGATGCGGCCTGTGATCCCGGCCTCAGGCGGACTGCAGAAGGGTGTGTGCTCATCGCGCTGGGGGGCTATGGCCGTCGGGAGTTGAACCCGGGTTCCGACGTCGATCTCATGTTTCTCTACCCGCGCCGCGCCGACGGCTACCTGAATGCTCTCCTGCCTCCGGTGCTCAGTACCCTCTGGGATGTCGGCTTCGTCGTTGGCCATAGCTGCCGCTCCATCGAGGACTGCGTCAGAATAGCCGAGTCCGACCCGACATCGCGAACCTCCATGATGGAGGCCCGTTACCTCGCCGGGCAGCAAGAGATCTATCAGACCTTCAGGGACAAGTTGGAGCGGTCAGTCTTCTACAAGCGGGCGAACGGCTTCGTCCAGCGGAAGCTTGAAGAATCGCGTGAACGCCACCAGCGGTTCGGCGCCTCGATCTACCTGCAAGAGCCGAACATCAAGGAGGGTCCGGGTGGCCTCAGGGACCTGCATACCGCTATCTGGATCGCTCGCGTGACCCAGCGGACCGGCCCTCTGTCCGAACTGGTCCAGAGAGGGCTGCTCAGTCAGGAGGAGTCAGGACGTTGGGAGCAGGCCCTGGATTTTATGCTCCGTTTGCGAAATGATCTCCATTACCTGTCCCGCGCCAAGAACGACGTGCTCTCCCTGTCGCTGCAGGAACAGGTGGCAGCCAATCTCGAGTTTTCCGACACCGATGGGTCCTATGCTGTAGAACAGTTCATGCAACGGTATTATCTTGCCGCGAAAGAGATCGCGCAGTTGTCAGAGCGATTGATCTCGCGCTGCACGCGAGGGAAGTCTCAGGTGGAGAGGGTGATGAATATACTGAAGGCGCGCGATATCGGCGACGATCTGACGGAGATCGATCGCCAGATCCATGTGCTGCCGAAAAAGCGAGGGTTGTTTCGGGAGGACCCTGTTCGATTGCTGAAGGTCTTCTGGTATGCACAGCAAATGGGATACCAGCTAAGCCCGGAAGTAAAGGATTACATCAGGGCCGATCTTCATCTCATTGACGAGGCGGTCAGGCGATCGAGTCGAGCGCTGGGGGTCTTTCTGGCGATTCTTCGAGAGCCGAAGGGGGTCGCTGGGTGGCTTCGCAGCATGCATGAGCTAGGGGTGCTCAGCGCCTACATCCCGGAGTTCGCCAAGCTCACCTGTCTGGTGCAATTCGACTTCTACCATAAGTACACCGTGGATGAGCACACCTTCCTCGCCATCGAGAACCTGGAGCACCTGGATGAGATCTCCGGTTTTTACGGCGAGGAGTTCCGCTCGATCGCGGCGGACGCGAAGAAGCTGGAGATCCTCCGGGTGGGGCTGTTGCTTCATGATATCGGCAAGGGCGAGGGGCGCGGCCACGTCCCAAAGGGGGTCGCCTTAGTTGATGCGATTCAGGCCAGGATCGGCCTTCCGGAAGCCGACGCCGAGGACGTCCGTTTCTTGGTGGCACACCACCTGACCATGTCCCATGTCGCTCAGCGCCTGGACCTGGACGATGAGGCGATGGTCATCGACTTTGCCAAACAGGTTCAGACACTGGATCGCTTGAAGATGCTGTACCTCCTCACCTACGCTGACATCAAGGCGGTCGGACCGGAGGTCTGGACCGAGTGGAAGGGCACGTTACTGTGGGAGCTCTACGTCAAGACCCATACCATCCTCACGAGAGGGATCCCGGAGGGCGAGGACGATCTCGCTCGGGCCGAACGAGTCAAGTCCCAGCTCGCGCAGGAGCTGTCGCCGGAGTTCACGGTGGAAACGGTCAAGCGGCACCTCCAGGAAGCGCCCACGCGCTATCTCCTGACGACGCCGTTGGGCAAGATCGCCTCTCACGTGCGTTTGATACAACGCGTGCAGCAAGGGGAGGAGGCGGGCAGCCAGTGGGCGGCGTTCCCGTTGGCCGGCTACTCGGAGTTCACCATCTGCGCCTATGGCCGCCATGGGCGGCTTGCCCAGATCGTGGGGACCCTTACCGCGAACGGGATTAACATTCTCAGCGCCCAACTGTTCACGCTGACGAGCGGCATGGTCATCCGTCACTTCAGGGTGGACAACGGGAAGGGTTCTGCCATCGAGGACCCCAAGCTCTGGGAACGGCTTGTCGCCGATCTGCGGGACGTTCTGGCGGATCGGGTGAATGCCCGCGAACTGATCAAAAGCCGCAGGAAGGATGTCCTGGCTCGACCCCCACAGAAAGGCGCGTTGCCCCCGAGCAAGGTGGAGTTCGACAACCTGGTCTCAGAAGCCTACACCGTCCTGGATATCCGGACGCAGGACCGACTGGGGCTTCTGTATCTGATCGCCAGCACCCTCTCTGAGCTCAGTGTGGATATTCGCTCCGCAAAGATTACCACCGAGGCCGAGCAGGTCGTTGACGTCTTTTACGTCACAAACAAGGACGGGAGCAAGCTCTTGGACGAAGGGCGGAGAGAGCGGATCCGACAGGAACTGGAGCGGGCCCTGTCTGAGGGCTTCAACTAGCGCCGGGCTGGTGCCGTTCCAACTAACTTCGCCTAGCGGCGTTGCAGGCCCCCGGGACACTCCCTGCGACGTACCTGGAAATGTGCGCCGGGTACCCGCGCAGTGGGTGCGGCCCGCGGGGGCCGCGCCTTGCTATGATCGTTTTTTTGGACCGGCAGGCAGGCCACCAGATTAGGCCGAAATGTTTGGAGGGGCACTGGT